>JAFGOQ010000028.1 GCA_016926405.1 Bacteroidales bacterium | reverse complement strand
TAATTATTATAATATTAATATTGTAAATAGGTTAATTATAGTTATTCATTAACATATTATATATAATTAATCTCTTTTGTATGGCCTACAATTACAAAAGGTAAAAAAGACTTTGCTAAAGTGTAACACAATTAGTCTTTAAACCAAAAGATATTTATAACCAAAAACAGCACTCTAATTAAAGCGCTTGCTCTATTTAACTGATATTACTGGAGTATGTAAAAGGTATGATTTGTATTTACAATAGATAAAAAAGAAATCCCAACACTGCTAGTGCAATGTTGGGATTTATATCATTCAAAACGAAATGAAAATGGTAATAACCAATTTACATTACCGATAAAATATAGACAAGCAGTTTATAACCATAGTTAGCAGCAATACCAGCAGCAATACCACCAATAGTATGCGACAATAAAGCTCGTGATGTTAACTGACGGAATCCTAAAGAGTCTAACATAGCAGTATGAGTACTAAGGTAACCACTCCAACACATTCCCATTGCAGTAAATACAGCAATATTATTTTCGGTAACAATTCCTTGCGAAATAAACTCTTTAACCAACGATAAAGCAGCACCTACAGCACCAAGCGATGTGATAGGGAAAGCAACCAACTCTGGATTTTGGAATCCGAAAAGAGCTTCAAAAAACCAATCGATATAACCAGCAAGTTTAGGTATAATAGGCACACCTTCGTACGCTAAACCTTGGTATCCAAGAGCAGCATCCTTTGCACCAAAAGTAAGCATCATAACAGCAGTACTAATAATAAGCACCCCAGGGATAATAGCTAAGCCAAGATCTACTCCACCTTTACCCCCATCTAAAATAGCATTTAAGAAACGCATAAAAGTACCACCCTCCGACTTAAACGACAACACCTCTTCGCTTTCGTTAGGTGGAACAGCCATCTCTTCGCCTAAATCTTTACGAATAAACCTCTGCATCAATCGGGTTGACACTATTGCACCAACAGTAGCACCAAACAAACCTATCATTGCAGGTCCAATGTATCCTAAACCAGCCATAAACGCCAATACAATAAGCCCCATGCCAAATGCCGTACCAAAGTTAGTAAGCGATATAAGCTGATACTTCTTGAAATAACTGCTGTAATACTTATCGTTTGAAAGACTAATAATTGCAGGATTATCAGAGAAAAAAGTCATAAGTCCGGCAAGAGCAGCTACACCTGGAAGGTTAAATAGCGGTTTCATTAATGGACGAAGCAAAAACTCTAATAAACGAACCACACCAAACTCAATAAAGAGTTTACTAAGAGCTCCTGACAATACAGTAATTCCCATGATAAAGAAAACTGTGTTCATCAGTAAATCCCAAGCTGTTTTCATAATGGTATTCAACATATTTGTTGTACCCATTTTACCACCTAAAAACGAAAAGAAGCCTATAAATATCACTAAGAAAATAATTCCCTCGTAACTTCTGTTACGAATAAAATCTTTACGGCGTTGCTTTAGCCTCTTAAAACTGTTAATTGCAGCATTCTCCATTTACCTATTTATTAACTATTTTTATTCTTTTAAATATTGCGCAAATATCGTAAGTTTTTCAATAAATAAACTTCAACAATTTTCACCCCTAAAGGCAAAGTATGACTAAAATCATTTATTATAATTGTACTCTTTTATAATAAAAACATATTAATATTATATCAGAGCTAAAATACAAGCACTTAAACAAGAGTAAAAAAATCACTAAATCAACAAAGAAGTTAATTATTTAACATAGCAACAAATATCAAACATTTATTTAACACCGCAGACGTATGTTAAAGCACCAAAACAACAAAAAATGCCCCTTCTGCAAAGCTATTCTGTCAGAAAATTTCTTCTGCCAGTCAAATAATTTTGTGGCTATTTATAATATTGCCCCTATACTTCCCGGCCACTGCATGATTATCCCAAAAAATCATACTCA
Organism: Bacteroidales bacterium; assembly: GCA_016926405.1. Lineage (GTDB taxonomy): Bacteria > Bacteroidota > Bacteroidia > Bacteroidales > UBA6680 > UBA6680. The sequence goes on along the minus strand of JAFGOQ010000028.1, from coordinate 2,352 downwards.
AAGGGTTTTAGATTTATCTGATGATAGACTATCGGAGATGATGATATTTAGTCGTAAAGTGATAGAGATATTAAACAAAGTTTTTCCAAACGATGGCTTTAACTGGACTATTCAAGATGGAGAATCGGCAGGACAAACAGTACAGCATGTGCATCTGCACATTATACCACGCATAAGTAAAGACCTTGCGGAGCCTGGCGATTGGTACCCAAAACTTGTTGAGAGTAAAAGCCAAGAGAGTAATAACAGAACAAAACTATCGGAAGAGGACTATTTAAAAATAACTAAGACTCTGAAAAGTATTAATTGAAAAGAAGAAATAGGGTTAATAAACTTAAAACTATTAACTCCTATTTCATATTTCACATCAAAAAATTACAGATCCTTTTTTCTACAAATCATCATAAAAACAGGATACTCTTTTAACTCTTTCTTAACAGCAAAACAAACATTATAGTACTCAACAACGAACCCACATCTATTTAAAATAGTTGTTAACTCCTCTCTATGAAAACCATTGTGTCCAATAAAGTTGGGATGTTGGTCGTGAAAAGAACCATCCTCTTTTTCCAAGTCAGCAATACACAAATAGCCTTTAGGAGTTAAAATGGAATTGAATTTAGTAATTACTTCTTCAATATCTAATACATGATGCATAGTCATTGAAGTATAAATAACATCGAAATTACCAATGGTGTCGATATTGTTATCCTCATCAATTTTTAAAGGAAAAAAATTGGTAATACCTGTTTGCTTAATCTTAGCATTTAAAACATCAATCATGCCCTGCGACGAATCGGCAAGAGTAATTGCTTTAAAAAAGTCTTTAAGTTGAAAACTAAGTGCACCCGTACCACAACCAAATTCAAGAGCTCTTAAATTATTATTTTGCTTTATAAAGCCACTAATCTGGTCGGCAAAAACTTTTGCACGTTCAATTTTCGAGGGATCGTTATCCCACTCCTTAGCCTGTATATCAAAATGATTATCCATATTCTGCTTTTTTTATAATCTGCAAGATAAAAAAGATTAAATAACATTTCTTAAGGATGAAAAAAAGGCTAAAACCACCGTCAACCGCTTCAAAGCGGTATTACACGCTAAATCAGCGCCGTATACTAATTAAGTACTTTTTTGAAGAAAATTAGTTGCTTTAAGCAACTAATTTAGTTGCCAATTTTTTGCTGTTATTTTTCTTAATCCTAATATTACAGTAGCAATAAACCATGCTTTATAGAGAGAATAATCACAATATTTCTCATCAATAATTAACATTGATGAGCTTAAAACTAAAATATACAAAATGAAAAACGTTGGCTTAGTTAGTCTATCTGCTTATTTGCCAGGGACTCCAATATCAAAAGAATTAAAAGAGAAATTAGTAGCCTTTTTACATGGCACAAAAATCCCAAAAGATTACATCACCGATATAGAGCAGAATAGTGCTCTACCAGGATATATTGAAGATAATTATATGGGATGGGAAAGCAAACCATGGTATAACGCTTGGTTAAAAAGTTTACCAAACAAAAAGCAAGGCGATCCTTTTCAAGGTTCGAAAGAGCGTCGCAGAGTGCCAATGGATCCTATATCAATAAAAGAGTCGGTTGTTCCTCATCCAATGAAACCTTCCGATGCCGAAGTTATTGCAGGCTCATTAGCACTAGTAAAATGGGGTAAACCAAAAGAAGAAATTGATTTGGTATTAACTCATTCGCAAGTACAAGATTTCCCATTACCAACTAACACATCGCTAGTACAAGATAAACTAGGTTTAGTAAACGCAGGAGCCTACAGTGTAGATAGCTGTTGCTCGAGCTTTGTTACCTTAGTAGAGGTAGCAACAGCACTAGTAAAATCGGGAATCAAAAAAAATGTTCTTATTGTAAATAGCATTTTAGATTCGCATATTAACGACAAAACAGATTATTATAGCGTAAACACTGGCGATGCTGCCACTTCGGCTGTAGTAAGTGCAGTGGAAGAAGGATGTGGATATTTCGGATCAGAATCGTCGAGCCACGGAGCTTTGCACGATGGTATAGTATTTCATCGTCGCCAGCCATCTCTTTTTAAAGGTATGTCGGCAGGGCCATCGCATCAACAAGACTTTGTTACTTTCTACAATCCAGAGTCAACAAGAGCAATTGGAGCTACAGCCCTTGAAAATTTAAAAGATGTTGTAGACAAACTTTATGCTAAAGGAGAGATAAAACAAAACAATACCAATTTCTTAATCACTCACCAGCCAGTTGCGTGGGCACCTAATTACTGGCGCGAAGGTTTAGGCTTTTCAAGCGATCAATTTTATTCATCGTTCGAAAAATATGGTAACGTAGCAACATGTTGTGT
>JAFGOQ010000027.1 GCA_016926405.1 Bacteroidales bacterium | reverse complement strand
ATGTCTAAATAAAGGAAAGGACGCTTTTCAAATCTGTCGTGTTGTAGTTTTTTAAACACTTTAAGGTGCTCTTTCATTTTTTCGTTGGCATCATTTGGCGATAAATATGGAAGCGTTTTTAAGAACTTAATAATTATTTTTTGAACCAAATAAAGGTCGTCTTGCTTTAGCAGAAAACGGTAAACCGATTTAATCTGATAGTCGAGAAAATCAACATCGCCTAACTCGTAATGGCAAATAAGTGCTAGAATTCTAGAGAAAGCCTGAACATCTTTATTAATAGACTCTTCTTGCATTTGTATTACAGTGTTTAAATGCGACAGCGACTTTCTGTGTTCGTCGGCGCCAAAGTATAAACAAGCAATTTTGTAATGTAACATTGCTTGCCAATTAATATCGGTGTAATATTTTAGCTCTTGCATCTGCAAGTCTATCTCCGGAATTAATTTTATTCCTTGGCGAAACGAACCTTCGAAAAAGTGTTTATTAATAATACTTTCGTACAAATATTTAAAACCAAGCAGTTTGTTGTTAACAGTTTTTGCAAGTTTTTCGTCTTCGGTAAATTTCTTTAATTTATCAATGGCTCGGTTGAATCGCTTATATTTTCCAATAAAATAGAGCGAGTTTAGCAGGTTTCCATATCCTTTAAAATACAAATCGGCATGGTTGTATTTTAAACTTGGGTTATCTTTAAAAAGGTCAATCCAACTAACCGAGTATCTATAAACATTAACAAAATCTTGCAAAATTAAGTGATACCAAACATGCGCCTGATAGTAATAAAGTTTATCTAGAAACGAATCGGGAGCAGTTGGCAACTCTTTTTTGTATGTATTAAAAAAGTCCTCAACAAACATTGCATCGCGCTTATTCCGCACGTATCCCATTCGTAAATAAAAGCTATAAAGTTTAAGCGAAAAGTTAGAAAAATAGGTTATGCTATTTGCATTACGCGCAACTTGTTCAGACTCTTTTGTAAGCAAATCGGCGCGTTCTTGCAAACTATCGGTTATATATTGCGACTCAATAAGTTTTTCAATTTCAATAATTTCGTAAAGGGTAATTTGCTGACTTGTAGCCTTAGCCTGCTGCTTAACTTTATCCAGAATTTTTAAACTTTGGCTATACAAAGCACGATTATAAAGAATTTTAGCATAATCAATTTGCTGATGAAGAGCAATATCAATATCGTTGTTTAAATTATTAAGCCTTAAAACACTTAATATAGATTTGTATAAATGTGCTTTAATGTTTGATAACTGGGCGGGTTTAATCTCTGTAGCTTTTCGTAAAAGAGCAGTTTCATCGTAGTCAAGCTGTTTGTCAAGAATATTAAATAACTTAATAAACTTAGTGTCCTCGCCATGGTTAATTCTGTTTGAATAGAGCTTAAAACTGCGCTTTTCGGCTTTACTTAACGACTTAATTAACTTAAATAAATTATCTGTTTGAAGGCTGGCCATCGTAGTAAATCAACTTTATATTGTGGTTTATTATTTTGTGTATATTATACTTAGCTTATAACAATAAGCAGTTAGACATTGTATTTTTCAAAAAACTTGCCTGTGTAAGTTATTTGTAAAGCTATAAATTTGCTTCGAACAATAAAAGAAAGGCATGTAATGGAGACTTATAAAGCCGTAAATCTTTATACTACAGAAAATGATTTTCTTGATTTTTTTAGTCAGAAACCTTTAGAGACTTTTAAAAATATTCAAACATCTATTTATAGTGCTTTTGAAAATGAGATATCTAAAGATTTAGGAAAAAAGAAAGAGTTTGTAAAGTCATTATATAAATTTATTAACGACAATAATTTAAAATCTGTTAAAGAGAAAAATGTTAAACAAGAGTTAAGTTCAGATTTAACTCTGCTGAAACAAAGCTTTGACAGTGCTGCAGAAACTGAATATCTATTGTAGCAAATTGATATAACTAATTGATGATGGTTTGATAGGAACAGTGCTTTAACAATTGTACCCATAATTCTCCCGGCACTGTTCCCTTTTTTTCTTTTAGCAAAATTTATTTATCTCGAAATAATAAATTCTTCCATGATTGCAAAGCCAAGCCAAAAGGTAAAACTTTATAGGGCTTGGTTTTGTTTTTTATACCATTTAAAAACCAATAAAATATAATACCTTTGTGGCAATTACAACAAAAAAAGAAATTAGTGAACGAGAAGGGTTATATATTTGGTATTAGAGCAGTTATCGAAGCTATCAGATCGGGTAAAGATTTTGATAAGATTCTTGTTAAAAAAGGATCAAGCGGCGAGCTTTTTAATGAGTTTTTAGAAGAGGCTAAAGCGAATAAAATTCCTATTAAAATGGTTCCTGGAGAGCGTATCGACAGAGTAACCAAGAAAAATCATCAAGGGGTTTTGGCATTTATTTCGCCTGTTAGTTTTTATAAAGTTGAGGATGTAATACCTCAGTTATACGAAGATGGCAAAACACCTCTGCTATTAGTCTTAGACGAGATTACCGATGTACGTAACTTTGGTGCAATTACTAGAACAGCCGAGTGTGCTGGTGTTGACGCAATTATTATTCCTGAAAAAGGTGCTGCACAAATTAATGCCGACGCAGTTAAAACTTCGGCGGGGGCTCTTCACCATATTAAAATATGTAGAACAAAAAGTCTTGTTAATACAATTAAGTTTCTTAAAGATTCAGGAATTCAGACAATTGCTGCAACTGAAAAGGCCAGCGACAATTACTATAATACAGACTTTATTGTTCCTTCGGCAATAGTTATGGGATCGGAAGAGGTTGGTATTTCTGACGATATTATTAGACTTTGCGATACTAAAGTAAGAATTCCTATTGTAGGGAAGATTGAATCGTTGAATGTGTCGGTTGCTGCTTCGGTTATTATTTATGAAGCTGTAAGACAAAGAAGCTAGATTATAAAGAAACTATATAAAAAAACGACTCCTAAGAATGGGAGTCGTTTTTTGTTTGAAGAGTATTTCTTATTATTTTTTATCCTTTTTAATATTACTCTTTGATTCAGCAGGCTTACCTATAGATTCACGCATAGTAGTATCCGATTCGATATTCTTCATCTTCAGATAATCCATAACGCCAATATTTCCTGCTCTAAAAGCTTCGGCCATAGCCAAAGGAACTTCAGCTTCAGCTTCGATAACTTTAGCACGCATCTGTTGAGCAAGAGCTTTAAATTCTTGTTCTTGAGCAACAGCCATAGCTCTACGCTCTTCTGCTTTTGCTTGTGCTACTTTAAGATCGGCTTCTGCTTGATCTGTTTGTAGAACAGCACCAATGTTACGTCCTATATCGATATCGGCAATATCAATCGAAAGAATTTCGAAAGCAGTACCTGCATCAAGGCCTTTATCAAGAACAACTTTAGATATAGAATCGGGGTTTTCAAGAACAGCCTTATGATTCGTTGCCGAACCAATTGACGATACAACACCTTCACCAACACGAGCAAGAACAGTCTCTTCGCCAGCACCACCAACAAGTTGCTTAATGTTTGCACGTACAGTAACACGAGCTTTAGCTATAAGCTGAATACCATCCTTAGCAACAGCAGTTACAGGAGGAGTGTTAATAACCTTAGGGTTAACCGACATTTGAACAGCTTCAAGAACATCTCTACCAGCAAGATCGATTGCAGTAGCGGCTTTAAAATCTAAGCTGATGTTTGCTTTGTCAGCCGAAATAAGTGCGTTAACAACTGTTTGAACATTACCACCTGCTAAATAGTGAGCTTCAAGTTCGTCGCGATTAAGTTTTAATCCTGCTTTCGACGAAGTTACCAATGCACTAATAATTATCGAAGGAGGAACCTTACGAATACGCATTGCGATAAGTTGCCCAATTGGCACATAAACTTTGGCAAAAACTGCCGAGAACCATAGCCCAATGGGCACAAAATAAAAGAATAGCCATAAGAAAATAATTACCGATATGGCTATCACTACAATTAATCCAACACCTTCCATATTATTTGATTTTTACAAAGATTTTATTTGAATTTATACTAGTAATTTCAATTTCTGTGCGAGGATCAATTAGTCCGTTAATTGATTGAACTTCACATATTTTATCTTTAAAACGAGCTTTTCCAGTTGGTACAAGTCTAGAAACCGACTCGCCAATATCTCCAATATTAAGCTCCATTTCCAGAGTGTTAACACGAGAATCTATTTCTGCTTCTAAGCCCATTTTATTCCACGTTTTTTTCTTGAATAAGAAGTAAAACGAAATAATATTGGCAACAATTGTTCCTAATAACATGTAATTACCAGCTTCGTTACCATGATAATAGTATGCACCAACAACTCCGCCAATCATTAAAAGACCACCGCCAACACCAGCTATGGTAATTCCTGGTATAATTAAAAACTCAACAAAAATTAAAAATAGACCAAAAAGAACAATTAGTCCAATAATAGCTAATGACATAATTTATACGTTTATTTTTTCTTCAATTGAAACTGTTAAACCTTTCTCCTCTAAAATTTCTTTGTAAACTTCCATAACTTCAAAAGGACCACTTTTAATATCGCACGAACCTTTATAGTGGACTAGAGTCGCTATTTGTTCAGCCTGAACAAGATCCATCTCTAATAAGTCCGCCAATGTTTTCATAACGTGATCAAAAGTATTTAAACTGTCATTATACAATATAATAGAATGACTCGCTTTATAAGTGTTTCTGGAATTCGCGTCAAAAAACTGTGCTTTATCTTTCATTGTAACTTAGTTTTATTCAACTATTCGGGCGTTTGTATACCCCATTTTTAAAAACAGATTTAAATATATTTGGGCACTTTCTCTATTTTTAAAGTCTCCAACGTTATAAATATACAAACCTTTTGGGTTTTTATATTTAAAGAGTGTTTTATTTTCAATTATTTTTTTTATTTCTTCATATTTCTCTAATGAAAGTGGTGTGTTGGAAATATGAATTTGCACTTTATAATTATGGGTACCCGAATTTTTTTCAGATATAGTATTATCCGATTCTAATAATTTTGCTCTGTTTAAAGTAATTTTTGTTCCATTGTAAAAAGGCACAATAAAAGCTTGTTTATACCCTTTGCTTTTTATTGTTTTAAGATTATCAAAAGCAGTTTTTGAAAGGGTGAACTTTCCTGCATAATATTTGTATTTCTTGTTGTCTAAAACTTCACATGTTATTGGTCGCATGCCGTTAAAAGCAGAGTATTTTAATGTTTTCGAGAATACTCCTAATTGCACCATATAAACAACTCCATTAGGCATTTCTACGTTTTCTGGAATGGGGTTACTTTCGTTGTAATAGGCGGAATCCAATACCTCAAATTCGGGTTCTATATCCTCTTGTATATTGATCACTATTTGTTCATTTATAACCTTTTTAACAGGTGTTTCAGATGACTCGATAACAGAAGCTTTCATGCTTTCTATAATTTTATCAGTAATCTCTTTACCTTTGATAGATATAATATTTTCTATATCGTTACAAATTTTCTTTTCTAAAATATTTAGACCTTCAAATTTTAGTCGAATTCCTCGTAAAACATTTTCTACATCTTGTTTGGAATATTTATTTTCTTTTCCTGAATTATTAATAATGCCTTGCCCTGTAAGAATTTGTTGTGAACATTTTTGTATCTCATCTTCGTTAATTGAAATATTCTCAAACTCTTTTAGCTTTTGAATACCTACGGCCAGATCGGAAATAGATTTGCTTAATTCGTTTAATGAATAAAAAGAAAGATCACCATTCATAACATTCTCAAGAGCAGAGGTTCCTATTCTGTATTTAAGTTCTAAATCGGCTATGTTTTTATCCGACTTAATTTGATTTATGAAACATTGAGGAATATATCTTACAGTCTCGATGTTCTTATTATAAATACGTTCCTCTTTAAATTGCTTCTCTTCTGTTATTCTAACTTCTTGATAAGCCTTATCAGCCATATTTTGGATCGAATATATATCAGATTCAAGAAGCTCTATTTCGAATTTTAAATTTTCTTTTTTTGTGGTGTCAATTAATTTTGATAACGACATTCTTTTTACATCAACAATGCGCCTCAATGAATCGGCTTTCATCTGATAACGTAGTGCTATACTTAATTTTTCGTTGTACAGATCTTCAAACTTATCTTCGTTTATTTCTTTGGTTGATACCGATGAGAAATCTACTTTATCATCAATTTGTATACTTGGGATAATGTTTTCAGTTGTTGTTTTTTGCAGTTTCGACATCTTCAAAATTTCAGAATGATCAACAGGTGGACGCTGAATAAGACTTTTGATTACCTTAACTGTATACATATTTAGTTTGTCTTGTTTTGTCTCTCTGTTAGACGAGAAATTTGCAACTGTATTATTGCTGTTACAGACAAAAAGTATGTCATCGAATGGTGAATTAATTGGGAAGTCGAGGCTTTCAGGCTCGCTCCATCTGTTGTAATCTTTGTCGAAATGTGAGACGAAAATATCGTATCCTCCTAAACTAAATAGACCTTTTGACGAGAAATAGAGAGTTAATCCATCGTCTGATAAAAATGGATAATCTTCGTCTTCACTTGAGTTTATTATTGGCGATAAGATTTTTGGTTTACTCCATGTTCCATCGCTTTTATACTCTATAATATAAATGTTTTTATCGCCTTTTGGTTTGTTGCCATAACTAGAAAAAACAACCTTTGACCCTTCAATAGGCGTTTCGGGCATACATATAATAGGTTTGTGATTGTTTTCCTTATCGCCGTATCCCAATAAAATTTCTGGAGCGTAGGCTAGTTTACGGTTTTTTGAAAGAACCGAATAGTATAGGAAAAAATCATTACTCTCAATTTCGTCATTCGAAATAACTGGGACATCGCTAATGTATGCAACAAAAGTTTTTCCGTTTTTGCTTGTAGCAATCTCTTTATCTATATTAGATTTCTGACGCTGATTTACAGTTGATAACTCTCTATAGCGACTAAGTGCTTCAATCGATTTTTGAAAATTATAATTCTTTCTATAAAGAATACCTAAATGATAAAAAACATCTACTGGAATAGATGTGTCGTTAGAGCTGTATTCTAGATATTTAATTGCTTTGTTTATATTGTTATTTAATTTGAATAATGATATTCCAGCAACATATTGGTAAGTAGCGTCTTTAGGGAATTCTGCAATTTTACTTTCAGCTAGTTGTAACGCCGAATTGTATTCTTCTAACATGTAAAATTTATAGGCTGCGTTATCGTTTAAAGTTGTATTGTTTTGACCTATAGCACAGAAAAGAAACAATTGAAAAATGGCGAAAATTAAGATTCTCTTTATATTCATTTTTTAAAAATTATCATATTAAAAACTAAAACCATAATTTGTAATAAAAACTCGTT
>JAFGOQ010000026.1 GCA_016926405.1 Bacteroidales bacterium | reverse complement strand
ATTAAAATGGTTCTTCCTTCTATCGATCAGTTTGAGGCACGCCACAAGGTTAATCTATACGAATATGGTAAAAATCACAAGATTAAAGTTCCTTTTGACAAAATGCTTTTCGAAACAAAAGAGATAGACTCGATCTCAAAAAAGCTTGGTTTTCCAATTGTTATTAAAGGTAAATTTTACGACGCCAAAATTGCATACACCAACGAACAAGCTGTCCAATTTTATAATAAGATAAGTGCCGAATGGGGACTTCCTGTAATTATTCAAGAATTCATTCACGGATCGGAAGTTAATGTATGTGGTATAGGCGATGGGAATGGCAGATTGCTTGGTGCTGTACCAATGCGAAAACTATATATTACAGATAAAGGGAAAGCATGGGCAGGCGTAACTCTAGACAATCCAAAGCTTTTAGAAATAACTGAAAAGCTTGTTAAATCGACAAAATGGAGAGGCCCGTTTGAACTTGAATTTATCAAAACAACTGATGAGGAGTACTATCTTATCGAAATAAATCCAAGATTTCCTGCTTGGTGCTACCTTACCGTTGGAGCTGGACAAAATCAGATTGAAAAATTAGTGAATTTAGGTATGGGAAAAGAAGTTGATAGCTTTAAATCATACGAAATAGGAAAACTTTTTATTCGATACTCTGAGGATATGATTGTTGATATGTCGGAATTTGAACAAATATCAACCAAAGGAGAATTATAACAAGTATTTAAAACCAAAAAACATAATATAATGGAAAAGAAACATTACGAAAGACCAATTATAAGACCCTTAAACACAGGCCTAATGAATAAATTCGGAAGTCAATCTGTGTCACCACCAATGACTCATATTGATGGCATTTCGGTTGAAAGTATGCTTAACGATTACGGCTCACCTCTATTTGTACTATCAGAAAGAAAAATCAGAGAGAACTACAAATCTGCCAAGAGAGCTTTTGAAACCAGATATCCAAAGGTACAGTTTGCGTGGTCGTACAAAACAAACTACTTAAACTCCGTTTGTCGTACTTTTCATCAAGAGGGCTCGTGGGCTGAGGTTGTTTCGCGTTTTGAATACGACAAAGCTATCAATAATGGAGTTCCTGGCAACAAAATTATTTTTAATGGTCCTCACAAAACTAACGACGATTTGTTACTTGCTACAAATAACAACTCCCTTATACATATTGATAATTTAGATGAGTTGTACCGATTAATAAACATAGCCAACAATTCTGACCAAAAACCACTTGTTGCAGTTAGAGTTAATATGGACACAGGTATTTATCCTAAGTGGGATAGATTTGGCTTTAATCTAGAAAATGGTCAAGCATGGGATGCAATAAGTGTTATAATGACTTCCGAAAAACTTGATTTGGTTGGTCTTCATACTCATATCGGAACCTACATGATGACAACAAATGCATATAAAATTGCTGCCAGCAAGCTATCGGAACTAGCTCTTAACATTAGAAATCAGTTTAACAAAAATATAACTTATTTAGATCTAGGAGGTGGATTCTGCTCAAAAAACACACTTAAAGGAGCATACCATAATGCTATTGATACGGTTCCAGAAATTTATGAATATGCAGAAGTTATAACCACTGCAATACTAAATGCAGGATTCTCGCAAACCGAAATGCCTTATCTTTATTTAGAGACTGGACGTGCATTAATAGACGATGCTGGTTTTTTACTAGGAACAGTTATCTCTAATAAACGTCTATCTGATGGCAGACGAGCAACAATAATGGATTTTGGAATAAATATTATGTTTACGTCGTTTTGGTACGATCACAAAATTTCATCGGTTCAAGATTTTGGCCACCATACAGAGGACACTGTACTTTACGGTCCTTTATGTATGAATATTGATATTATTCGCGAAAACGTAACTCTTCCTCCATTAAAACCTGGCGATAATGTTGTAGTACATTATATGGGCGCTTATAATATTACTCAGAGTATGCAATTTATCGCTATGCGACCAGCTGTGGTTATGATAGATACAAATAACAAAGTACATATTATTAAAAAGGCCGAAACACTTAAAACAATAGAAGAAGATGAACTTACACCTGATTTTCTGCAAAACATTAAACTATAAGCTGTGGAAAATAATAAAGTATACGACTTGTTAAAATTATCGGGAAATGGTTTATTAAACAGCTATTCACAAATATTCTTCTCTAATAGCAAAATATTTGCAAGCTTGTTAATCTTAACATCATTTTTTGACATCGGGGCAGGATTTAGCGGGGTTTTAAGCGTGCTTATTTGCCAGATTACGGCACTACTTTTTAATTTTAATAAAGAGTATTTACGCGACGGACTGTACACCTATAATGCACTAATGGTAGGTTTAGCTCTTGGTTTCTTTTACGATTTTAACAGCTCATTCTTTCTTCTTTTAATATTGACATCAATCCTAACTCTTTTTATAACAATATGGTGCGCTATAGCTCTCGATAAAAAAGGTCTTCCATTTTTAAGTATCCCTTTTCTTATTGGCGTTTGGATAATTATTCTTGGAGCAAATAATTTCTCGGCTTTAGAGTTAAACCAAAAAGAGGTGATTTCATTGGCAAAGTGGTTTCCCGAATTATTTACTTTTGTATCAGACAGCATTAGTTTATTAACATGGGGCGATGCTATTCACCTATTTTTGCGTTCGCTAGGAGCTATATTTTTTCAATTTAACGACTTAGCTGGAATTATTATTGCCATTGGAATACTTTACTATTCAAGAATAGCATTCGGGTTGTCAATTTTTGGTTTTGTAATAGGATATGCTTTTTACTCTTATTTCGAAGGCGACTTCTCACAGCTTATATACTCATACATTGGCTTTAATTTTATTCTAACATCAATAGCATTAGGAGGTTTCTTTGTTGTACCTTCTAGAAAATCGTACTTAATGCTTATTTTCACTATTCCTGTTATTGGACTACTTATTAGCGCCTTGCACACTCTTTTCACCCTTTTCCAACTACCATTATACTCGTTACCTTTTAATATTGTAACTCTATTGTTTTTAGCAGTAATGGCTATAAGATATAAATCTTCGGGAATAACTTTGGTTAAGGTGCAACAATTCTCGCCTGAGAAAAATCATTACAAACATTTAAATTACACAAACCGTTTTGTGAACGATACGTATTATCACATATCTCTTCCATTAATGGGTGAATGGCATATTGCGCAGGGTCATAACGGAAATATAACACATAAAGACGAATGGCAACACGCTTGGGATTTCGACATTATCAACGAAAACAATCTAACATACATTGATGAAGGAATATCGTTAGACAATTATTTATGCTATAACTTACCTGTTATTGCTCCTGAAGATGGAACAATTTTCGAAATAGTTGATGGTATTACCGATAACGAAATAGGAAAAGTTAACCTAAAGAATAACTGGGGAAACACTATTATTATTAAACATGGAGACTTTTTTTATAGTAAGCTTTCGCATATTAAAGCAGGTACTATAACTAACAGTATTGGCGACTTTATTAAAAAGGGTGATGTAGTTGGTAAGTGCGGTTCTTCTGGACGATCACCTGAGCCTCATTTACATTTTCAGATGCAAGCAACACCTTTTATTGGTTCAAAAACATTGCAATATCCTATTGCATATTACTTGACAAAACAAAATGGCGACTACAATTTCCATACTTTCGATATACCTAAAGAAGGAGATATAGTAAGTAATATTCAAACATCAAAGTTACTTACCGATGCTTTTGATCTTACTCCTGGTAAAATATTAAAGTTCAATCACAACAACAAAAAAGTAAAATGGGAAATATTCACCAATTCACTAAACAACACTTATATATATTGTCATAATACCAAAAGCACTGCCTATTTTGTAAATAATGGAACTCTGTTTTATTTTACCGACTTTTATGGTAAAAACAACAGTTTACTGCATCATTTTTATTATGGAGCACAGAAAGTACTTCTTGGATATTATCAGAACATTGAATTAAACGACCATTTAATGATTGATGGTTTCTTTAACAAACTACTTACAACAATTCACGATTTTACAGCACCATTTTTTCATTACTGCAAGGTAGATTACAACTTCTCTTTTGTGAAATGCGATAATATTCATAATCCATCGCAAATTACTTTTAAAACGAGTTGTAAAGGAACAATAGGTAAAAAAAAGGTTAAAGAATTGACGTACGAATTCACTTTAAAAAATAACGAAATAGAATCGTTTAGTATAAACAATGATAAAATAGCAAAATGCGAATAGTTACCATTTTTCTTCTTATAATTATTTCGTTTAGCACTATTGCTCAAGAACGAAATAATAAAAATATTGAATCGGACACATACAATTTATACCTTACCCAACAGTGGAAGGAATTAGCAAAATACAGTAAACACGCATCGCAGAATAATTACTATTTCTTTAATGTTAGACTGGGAATAGCCTATTTTAACTTAAAGCAGTATAATTCGGCCGAGAAATATCTAAAGAGAGCAATAAAAAATAACAATATCGATTTTCCGAAAATATATCTGTTTTGGAATTATCTTAATATGGGCGAAAAATTACTTGCCGAGCAAATTTATAATGAGCTTCTGCCTGAATCGAAAAGCAAAATTAACTACAAAAAGTCATTTATAGAATATGCCTATTTAGAGGGAGGAATAAAAATGCCTGACTCTAAATATACCTCGAACATATATTATGGTAATATTTCAATTGGCCATCGTTTGTTTAGAGGCACACAAATAAATCACTCAATCAACTCCTATTTTTACAAAAACCAAGGCAAGTTAATACCTCATTATCAATATAACTTTTCGAGTAATATCTCGATAAAAAATTCAACTATTAGCATCGGTACTTTTATTGCCAACAATAAATTTTCGGAATCAACAAAAAATTCTAATTCAAATATTAACGGAACAATTAACACCAATTTAAACAGTTTCTACGCCGATTATTTACTACGAACACACAGACTAAGAATTGGAGCTAGCGCAATTTACACTAATAAAAAAGCCAATTCAAATTACACCTTAGCTACCTCACAATCGCAAAAGTTTGCAACAGATTCGATAACTACTACAAAAACAAATTCGGTGACTACATCGGTATTACTAAGCTACACACCAAAACTATTTAACGACAAACTATCGTTAGGAGCCGAGTATTTTTTAACCTTCACTAACAACCAAACATTTTCAACCATTAAGCCCTTTGTCTTTTTTTATCTAACAAAAAAATCGTGGATTAATGTCGATTATATTGAAGTGAAAGACTATTTATTTACTGAAAAGGCAAGCGAAATAATCTATTACAATTCGTTTATCAACACAAAACGATTAGCCTGTAAGTTCAGCATGTTGATTTCACCAAAAACTATTGCGAAATTCACATATACTCACGAATCAATAAATAACACCTCAACACAAAATAATTACAATCTGAATTCACTATTTATAGGT
>JAFGOQ010000025.1 GCA_016926405.1 Bacteroidales bacterium | reverse complement strand
GTTGGTTAGAGCATCTGACTGTTAATCAGAGGGTCCTTGGTTCAAGTCCAAGAGAGGGAGCAAAGCCGAAACGAAAGTTTCGGCTTTATTTTTATCCACAAATTCACATTACTCCTTTTTAATAGATCTCTTTTGAGTGAGATATTTCATTTTTAGCTACTTTAGCTTAAACTCTCTTATAAATGAACGTCGATAATAAAGGTATAATTAAGGTTGCATATTTAATTCTTGCACACGACAACTATTCTAATCTACAGCATTTAATAGACTTACTGTCGGCAACAAACGTCACTTTTTTTATACACATAGATGCTAAAAGCAAAATGCCTAAGCTTTCATCATCTAGCGATATTATCTTTACCGAAAGACAAAAAGTTTATTGGGCAAGCTTTTCTATTGTAAAAGCCTCTTTATTGTTACTAAAAAAGGCCTACTCTAGAGGTTTCGACAGATATGTCTTACTTAGCGCAACACACCTACCACTGCTCAACAATAAATCGATAATTGATTTGCTAAGCAGCGACAAAGAATTTATAGAAATAGATAAGGGATTCTCCTCAAACAAGCCAAAAAGAAGAATTTCGTGGTTTTATTTCGATGACTTTAACAGAAAAAATCGTCGAAATATTAAATGGTTTCTGATTCGTTCAATAGAACTTTTAATTTCATTGTTTTACAGCAACAGAGGTTTCGACATGAATAATATTTTTCATGGACAACAGTGGTGGGCTCTTTCAAACAATTGCGTTACCTATATTTTAAATTACGTTGATAATAACCCACAATACATAAAGTTTTTTAAAAACAGCTACTGCCCCGACGAATCATTTTTTCAGACAATTGTAGGTAATAGCACTTTTAAAACAAAAGCTAATCATAAAACAACTTTTGCCATTTGGACAGAGAAAGAAAAACCAGCTATTTTAAACACCGAAAAATTAAAGAGTATCCCAAAAGACGAAACAAAAGGTTTTTTGTTTGCTCGTAAGTTTGTGGATTAAATAAAAAAAAGGCGTTGCCAGTTTCACTGCAACGCCCATAAAATAACAATTTCAAATATCTTATATCGATTGTTTATTATTTGTAAACTTGGTTATTAAAATATATCTCAACTCCTCAAACATATCTCTAGCCTCATTCATTCGTTTTACCGAGATATCGGTTAAATATTTTTTACCCTTCTTCTTATTTTTCTTTAGAAGCGCAGTAGCCTCTCTATCAATTTCTGCCTGCTGGTCGAAGAAACGCTGTTCCATTGGATTACGCAATGCGTGAAGCTCTTTAACAGCATCTTGCCAACGCAAATACATTAAGTTGTCAACAAAGTCAACACACCAGCGATACGAGTTATTATCAAACTTCTCTTTATCGTATGTTTTAAACGACTCGGCAACATCTGTAGCGCCAACATAAATAGGTGTATAAGCCGATGTGTAAGCATTATCGGTGTAGTACCAATAAATACCACCAACCTCATCGGGCAACCATCCGCGAAGCTGAGCTATCATACCATACTCGCCTCGAGCACGAGCAACATTTCTACGCGAGTTTATATTCATTGCCAAGCGAAGTTCTTTTGTAGGGAAAGGTGTTGCAAAAGCACTCTTTTGCATTTTACCATCTTTACCTGGATAGTACCACGCTGGCGAATTTTCTTTATCGTAAATAGTTCCTGTAAATGTTGATCGTTGAAAAGCCATAACATCCTGAACACTTAACTTCTTCTCTGGCTTAACAGAAAACGGATAAATAGACAAAGGCTCTATTGCTTGTGTATACTGATCTTCACCTGCAAAAGGGTTTGTTGTATATCTATCTGGCCACTCAGCATAATTTGGAGCTACCTGTGAGTAGAATAACCAAAAACGACTTGTCGACCACTCGTGAGGAATTGGCGAATAAGCCTCTTGCCAAATAAAAGGCTTGCCTGAGTTTGGATTATACCAACCTCTATCGATAGCCTCTTGCTTATAGTTTGACGAAGCCATAAAGTTATCTTTATCGTCGATATTTATTTGTTTAATAATGCTCTGATTAGGAATTATTAAAACCTGATCGTCGCCAACACGTTGGGCTGCCCATATAGCACCTGGCTTGCCACTATTGGGAGTCCAATTGTTACCAACACTAAAAACTTCGAACACCCAAATCTCTTCGGTATCGCCAATTACTAACGATTCCGATTCATCGACACACGATGGAAGAAAACCGTATTTGTCCATCAGCTCGCTAATAAGTTTAACCGCATCTTTGGCCTTCGAGCAGCGCTGCAAAGCAAATGCTTGTGCTTGCTCAATTGTCATTATCTGCTTACACTTACTGCGGTCTACTTTTAATTCGTTACGCTGACCAAGTGTGCTTTCGCCTATTGCCAACTGCTTTTCGTTAATCTGCGGATATGCACTCTGAATGTACGAATAGGTTTCCGAAACCTGAGGAATCTGACCTATCACTTCGCCATAATTACCAACCTTTCTACCTAGCTCTGTCATTCCCCAGTGCACATAAGCAAAGCTATTGGGAGCAAATTTTTGTCCTGCAACAAAGTGAATCCTACAATCGGGTCCCGCATCGGTGTGCGATATTATTACCGAACCATCGGCCGAAGCTTTTTTTCCAATAGCAATTACCGTACAAGCAAATGTTGCCTGCACAGTAATAATTAAGGCTACTGACAGTAAAATTATTTTTCTCATCTTATTGGTTTTATTTATTGAATACAATGGTTATGCTATTTATACACTATTCAGAATTTATTAAAAGGCCTTTGCTCTTTCAGTCTCTACGTCGGCAACAGTTTTTGGCAGAGGTTTTCCTAAAAGTCGAGCACCGTCTGAAGTTATCAAAAAATCTTCTTCGTTACGGCATCCTCCAAAATTTCTGTACAAATCAATCTTATCGAAATTTAAAAACTCGGCATTATGCCCTTCGGCGCGCCACTTATCAATAAGATCGGGTATAAAATATATTCCTGGCTCAATTGTCAAAACATTACCTGCTTCAAGAGGCCTACCCAATCGCAACGATTTTAAACCAAACTGTTTGCTCTTTTCGCTTCCATCGTAGCCAACAAACACCTCTCCCAAGTCTTCCATATCGTGAACATCGAGCCCCATCATGTGACCAAGTCCGCAAGGGAAAAACATTGCATGAGCACCTGCTGCAACAGCATCGTTGGTATTACCACGCATAAAGCCCATCGACTTCATCCCCTCGGTAATAACCTTTGCTGTGGCAAGATGAATATCTTTAAAAGCAACTCCCGGAGCAAGCATACTAATAGCCTTTTCGTGGGCAGAAAGAGCAATGTTGTAAATCTCTTTCTGCTCGGTTGTGAATTTCTTTCCCGTAGGAAAAGTGCTCGACATATCGCCAGCATAACCCATCGATGTTTCGGCTCCACAGTCTAGCAAAAACAATTTACCATCAACAACTGTATTTCCGTGATAGTGATTATGTAAAGTTTGCCCGTTTATGGTTGCAATAACAGGAAACGACAAGTTACCATTCTGTGCCTGCGCTATTCGAGTAACCTCGGCAGCCACCTGAGCCTCGGTTATTCCGGGGCGAACCATTCGCATGGCTGCCAAATGCATCTCTACAGTGGTATTAACAGCCTTCTCAATCTCTATTATCTCTTCTGCTGTTTTAATATTTCGTTGCGAAACAATTGCCATAATTAGCTCAACCGATGCACTATTGTTTAATTGCATAGGATGAATTTTTAGCAAATCCATCAGTTTTATTTTATTATCGGGACGATAAGGGGGTAAAAAATGAACTCTACGCTCTCCTTTAACAGCATTTAAAACAATAGAGCCAAGAGTATTGGTGTCGGCAGTAGAACTAATTCCCACCTCCAACGCTCGTTGTTCAATTGTTGGCTGCTGTCCCATCCAAACAATATCATCTATTGTATAATTATCGCCTATAAGAATCTCTTTGCCACTTTCGCAATCGATAACTAAAGCCAACTCGGGATGCTGAATCCCTGTGTAATATAAAAATGTGGAATCCTGACGAAAATGATAAGTGTTGTCGGCATAATTCATTGGGCTTTCGCTATTTCCTAACAACAGTATTACTCCACTCCCTACCTTTTCTCTTAATACTTTTCGTCGCTCTATATAAGTTTGTTTACTAAACATGTATTTTGGTTTTAAATGTAAGATTTTAGATGTGATTATAACCAATACATAACTACTCTTAAAACAGTTACCTATCTTATTATTAACAGAATAATTATTATAATATTTAGAGAATGTAGACTAACAAATCCAACATTCGTACAAACCTTTGCCGAATGTGTGATACAGATTTGAATATGGAATTGTGCATATCATAAGTGTAAATGTATACTCCTTAAGAACATTCAAATATGACAATTATCACAAAACAAAAAATTGTTTGTTTTTTAACACAAAAACAGATTGCAAACTATTGAAAACATCTATTTTTAGACAAAAAAAAAGTTAAACACCTATAAATTATAATTATGAAGAGCAATCGACTTTTTGCAGTTGCAATAATGTTGTTTAGTTTAATAACAACTAAAGCCCAATTAACCGACAACCAAAGTAAGGAAAACAACATTTTAGCTATTGCACAAAATATAGAGTGGTTTGGGCAATCGGCAATAAAAATTGTAGCTAATAACAAAGTAATTTATATCGATCCGTACAAACTGCCTGCCGACGACAAAGCCGATATTATTCTTATTACCCATGCACATGGCGACCACTTATCTGTTGCCGACATAAAAAAGATTAACAACCCCAAAACAGTAATTTATGCACCTGCCGATTGTTGCAAGAAACTTAATGATGGAGGTTTTAACAACTGCAAACCAATAGCACCAAATAGTAACATTGAAATTGAAGGAATACAAATATTAGCTGTTGCAGCTTACAATACAAACAAAGATTATCACCCAAAAACAAACAATTGGGTTGGCTATGTTTTAACAATAAACGACGTTAAAATTTATCACCCTGGCGACACTCAAAGAATTCCCGAAATGAAAGAAATAAATTGCGACATTGCATTTATGCCATTAGGCCAAACCTACACAATGACTAATGTTGAAGAGGCTGTTAACGCTATTTTAGATACAAAAGCCAAAATTGCTATCCCTTTTCATTATGGTATGTACGAAGGTTCAAACAACGATGCTTTAATGTTTAAAAAGCTGTTAGAAGGTAAGGTGAAAGTTGTTTTAAAAGAATACAAACAATAGTATCTATATTCGATTGCCAATTTTGTGAACAGCTGAAACAAAACAGTAGCACAAAATTGGCCGACTAATATTATATAACCCTGTTATAATTACAAACAACATATTGTAATAACTTTAAAAGAAGTTACTCATACCCAAGTCGAATAGAATTAATACTAGTAAAAGGTGGAGTTGCAGAACTTTAAGGCAACTTTTCGATAAAAAACATCGGAATTCATAAACTTTATATCGCTTTTTGGTAAAACAGATAGAAGTTCCAAAACTTCGTGGTCTACTTTTAATTAAACGAGGCAAAGTTCCAGAACTTTGATACACTTTTTTAATAAAAACCTTCGAAGTTCCAGAACATTTGGGCACTTTTAAAAAAAAGAGGAGGAAGTTTACAAACGTTGAAATACTTTTTTGAAAAAAAGCCCCAAAGTTCAGCCACTTCAATAAATTTTTTCAAAAAGACACATTAAAGTTCCAAAACTTCAACACCACGAAATATTTTTCAAATAAGGGCTCATAACACTTACAACAAAAGTAACAAAACCAACCTGTTACACCACCACAACAAACACTTCTAATTAAATAAAAAGCTAATAGCTGTAGTATTAAACCCAGGGCTATTAGCTTATTAAACATGCTGTACAGAATGTTGACATAAATTTTGAACAACTTTAATGCCAATAATCTATTGTTAATAATAAATGTTATTATTTTTGTGCAATTGCTACTAAAAAAGGCAACCAGAACAAAGATATCAATGTAAATTTTTAATCATGAGTATAGACAAACGCACAAAGGTTAAAGAACTATTCATTTCCGGAGTAGTAGGATCCGAGGTTATTGTTAAAGGCTGGGTTCGTACAAAGCGAGTTAGTAAAAATGTTGCTTTTATAGCACTTAACGACGGATCGACAATTAATAATATTCAAATAGTTGTTGATTTTGCCAATATATCGGAAGAAAATTTAGCCAAAGTAACAACTGGTGCGTCTATAAAAGTTGTGGGCAAGCTTATGGAATCGCAAGGACAAGGTCAGTCGGTTGAGATTGCTGTTAAAGAACTTACTGTTTTAGGCGAGGCTCATCCAGACGAATATCCTTTGCAGCCTAAGCGTCACTCATTAGAATTTCTTAGAGAGATTGCTCATCTACGTTTCCGCACAAACACTTTCAGCGCTATTAGTCGTGTTCGTCACTCAATGATTTTTGCTGTTCATAGCTTTTTTAACGAGAAAGGATTCTTAAATATCCATACTCCACTTATTACAAGTAGCGATGCCGAAGGTGCTGGCGAAATGTTTCAGGTAACAACACTAGATTTCGACAACACTCCACGCACAGAAGAGGGAAAAGTAAACTATGCCGAAGACTTCTTTGGTAAAAAGACAAACCTAACTGTTTCGGGTCAGCTAGAGGGTGAATTAGCCGCTACAGCTCTTGCCGAAATTTATACTTTTGGACCAACATTCCGCGCCGAAAACTCAAACACTTCGCGTCACCTTGCCGAGTTCTGGATGATTGAACCAGAAATGGCTTTCTACGACCTTGAAGACAACATGGATTTGGCCGAGGAGTTCCTTAAGTATCTTGTTAAGTATGCTCTTGATAACTGTAAAGAAGATCTTGAATTTCTTAACAACAGAGCTAAAGAAGAGGATAAGAATAAGCCACAAAACGAACGTGCCGAGCTTACTCTTTTAGAGCGCATGCAAATGATTTTAGATAACGACTTTGTTCGTTTAACATATACCGAGGCTATCGAAATTCTTAAGAGAAGTAAGCCTAACCAAAAGAAACAGTTTAAATATCTTATTGAAGGTTGGGGTGCCGATTTACAAAGCGAGCACGAACGTTACCTTGTTGAAAAACACTTTAAGAAACCTGTTATCCTTATCGACTATCCAAAAGAGATTAAGTCGTTCTACATGAAGGTTAACGAAGATGGTAAAACTGTTAGAGCTATGGATATTTTATTCCCTGGCATTGGCGAAATTATTGGTGGATCGCAACGCGAAGAGCGCTTAGACGTTCTACTAGGTCGTATGGCCGAGGTTGGTGTTCCTACCGACGAAATGGACTGGTTCCTTGATACTCGTCGATTTGGTACTGTTGAGCACAGTGGTTTTGGTTTAGGTTTCGAGCGTTTAATGCTTTTTGTTACTGGTATGGGTAATATTCGCGACGTGATTCCATTCCCACGCACACCTAAAAATGCAGAATTTTAAATAAGGAGTTAAATAATAATGTTAAAACAGAGGTTACAGCAGAAACAACTGCAAAAATTATCACCACAACAAATTCAGGTGATAAAGATGCTCGAAATTCCTACTATGCAGCTCGAACAGCGCATTAAAAAGGAATTAGAGGAGAACCCTGTTTTAGAAGAAGGTAGCGAGGCCGACTCGGAAGACTTCGAGGAAAATCTTACTGCCGAAGATATTAACGACGATGAAGATGAGTTTACTATGGAGGATTATCTTAACGATGAAGATGCTCCTTCGTATAAACTTAACACAAATAATTACTCAAAAGATGATAAGTTTACCGAGATACCTTTCTCGGTAGGCGCATCTTTTAGAGATAGTCTGGAGTCGCAATTAGGACTCTTAAAAATTTCGGAAAGACAATATCAACTTGCTGTTTATTTAATTGGCAATATCGACGAAGAGGGCTATGTGCGTCGTAGGCTCGATGCTATTTCCGACGACCTTGCTTTTGCACAAGATATTAATGCCGACGAATTAGAGCTACTTGACGTTTTACGAATTATTCAGTCGCTTGACCCAGCAGGTATTGGTGCTCGCGACTTACAAGAGTGTCTGCTATTACAAATAGACAGAAAAAATCAGAACGTAAAAGAGATTGCTCTGGCACGAATGATTATACGTCATTACTTCGATGAGTTTGTTCGTAAACATTACGATAGAATTATTTCGAAACTCAATATTGAAGAGGACGATCTTAAAGATGCTATCGACGAAATTATTAAACTGAACCCAAAACCAGGAAGCTCTGGCAACGACTCGTTTGTTCAAGGAGTAGAACAGATTATTCCCGATTTTGTACTCGATAATCGCGATGGCGAACTACAGCTTAGCCTTAACGACCGAAATGTTCCCGAGCTAAGAGTTAGCCGTACCTATTCCGAGATGCTTGACTTTATGTCGGGCAACAAAAAAGTAACAGGAGCCGAAAAAGACACTCTTACTTTTGTTAAACAGAAGATGGACTCGGCAAAATGGTTTATCGATGCCATTAAACAACGACAACATACTCTGTTGTTAACAATGAATGCCATTATTAGCTATCAGTACGATTACTTTTTAGAGGGCGAAGAGACTTTTCTGAAGCCTATGATTTTAAAAGATATAGCAGAACGCACAGGACTCGACATATCGACAATATCGAGGGTAGCTAATAGTAAATATATTCAAACAAATTTTGGAATTATTCCTCTAAAATATTTCTTCTCAGAAGGAATGACAACAGAATCGGGCGAAGAGGTATCAACGCGTGAAATTAAATCTATTTTAAACGATGTAATTTCTGCCGAAGACAAGAAAAAACCACTTACCGACGATAAGCTAGCCGAAATTTTAAAAGAAAAAGGGTATTTAATTGCCCGTCGAACAGTAGCAAAATACCGCGAACAACTTAACTTACCTGTGGCTCGTTTACGCAAAGAGATAAAATAAAATACACCATACTGCACAAAAATAATGAGAGCACTTTCAAATATAATATCGGTATTATTACATCCTATAATAATGCCAACACTAGGTCTGTTAATATTATTTAACTCGGGCACCTATTTGCAATTTGTTCCTTACGAATACAAAAGAGTAATCTTTTTAATTGTAATAATTATTACAGGAATTATGCCCGTTTTGCTAATGCCACTGTTACGATTAAAAAAGATGATCACCTCGTACAAAATTAACGAACGAAGCGAACGCATTGTTCCAATGTTTTTTACAACTGTTTTTTACGCAATAAACATTTGGTATTTGCACCGTTTACAAGCTCCTGTTTCGGTTGAGCTATTTTATATTGGTGTATTTCTGTCGGTTTTGGCAAGCTGGATAATTTCTTATTTCTGGAAAATATCGGCTCACATGGTGGGCATTGGAGGTATTGTTGGACTTATTATTGTTGTAATTTTCAGATTCTATACACAACTAAATTTCTTTCTTATCTGCGCAATTATTGCCGCTGGATTAATTGGCACAGCACGTTTATACCTTAAAGAACATACTGCTGCACAAGTTTATTTAGGATTTTTGCTTGGTGTAGTGGCTGTTATTCTTCCTTTTGTTATTTATTGGTAGGTATAAAATTGGTGCTAGCAGTTACTCATGCTACAAAACTCAGCACAACTTAACGTCGTTTTGGGTAATTAGCTTTTTCAAGTAAACAGATAACTTCTCTTTCCAAGATATTATCGCACTGAAAATGTTTATTCGCATCGAAGCTAAGCTCATTTAACTTCAGCAAACTAAAATTATTCTGTGTAGTTGTATTTATCCAACCTTTAGTATTTAACAACTCGGCCAAATATTCTTGCTCGGGCTGATTAGGAGTTGGCACAACAACAGCCTTAATATTATTTGCCCAAATATCCATTACCGACGAATATCCCGATCGGCAAACCAGCAAATTACTCTGCGAAATAATATCTCCTATCTGCCTTGAGCCTGCAAAATTTATGATATCGATATTCTTATTTGCAGCAGTTAAAACAGGTAATTGCGAGCCTCGCACCAGACATACTCTTAACTCAGTTTTATTTGCTTGCTCAATAATAATCTTTTCAAAATCTGTTCTATATGGTTCTGGTCCCGATAATATTACAGCTAAATCATATTTAACATCGGTATTGTCATTAATAGAAAGATGCGAAAGAGGATTTATAAAAACCGCATTTTTAATCTTTTTACCGTGCGATAATTTGCCCGATAAGTTATCGTCCGACTCCAAATCGGGAATCCAAACTCTATTGTATTTGGAAAAAATATAGTTTAAAATCCTATGAGTTATTTCTGAAAAAGCTTTCCACTGTTTTGGTAGAATGGGTGTTGTTTGATGAGTTACCAAAACCGACATTACATCACTATTAAACAAACCATAACGATTGTCTGAGATAACAACATCAATATGCTTTTCTGCAACTATCTTTTTTAAAAGTCGGTGCTCGCTAATAGCGTTAACAAATGTTTTTAACGAAATATTAAACCAACTATTACTGTACGATATTTTTACATCGCGAAAAACAAAGCTCTCTAACTGCGGAAACTCATTCTGCAAAAGATTAAGCGAATTGCCATCGGCACCAATAATAACTTCAACATTGTGTTTACAAAGCTCATTAATAACAGGAATCATGCGCGAGGCATGACCCAAACCCCAATTAAGAGGCGCTATTAATATCTTTGTCTTCTTAGCCATTATTTTTACCTACACAATATGCCGAATACTATCCCGACACCTGCGTATCTATACCTAATGCTTTAATACGCGAAGCTATTTCGTTAAGTCTATCTAAGCTAACTTTCTCTAAAGTATCAATTGGTGTGTCGCGAGCAATAGTATAAATCATTACCTCTTTTGGATTTATCTCTTTAACAACATCAACCCACGCATTAACTTCAGTCTCGGTAGAGTTATCAAGCTCTTTACCCTTAAACGAACCCTTAACAAACATTGTCTGAATAATCAACTCTCCTTTAAACGACTTAAGTTTCTCAACCAGCCACTTCACATTTATAGGTTTTATAGGCTGATCGATAAGCTGAATAGTCTCATCAAAAGCCGAGTCTATCTTTAAAATGTTCTGATCTATTTTATATAATGCCTCAATAACCTTTTCGTTATTCAACATTGTGGCGTTCGATAAAACAGCCACACGTGCCTTTGGCGAATATTTATCGCGCAAAGCAAGAGTGTCGTTAATAATATCCAAAAAGTCGGGATGCATTGTTGGTTCACCATTTCCGGCAAAGGTAATAACATCGGGCAACTGATTGTTAGCAACCATCTCTTGCAGCTTGCTCTCAAGCGCTTCCGACACCTCATTACGAGTATGAAACTGTTTCTTTTTAGGCTGATCGGGGGCATTGCTCCAACCGCATTCGCAATAAATACAATCAAAGTTACACAATTTAGCATCGTCTGGTAATAAATTAATACCCAACGAAACGCCTAATCTTCGGCTTGTAACAGGCCCGAATACCACCTTATCAAAAAGAAATGTTGCCATTATTTATTATTTGTTTTATGTGCTGCAAAGTTAAATATTATAGCTGTAGATACACCCTTAATTAGCTGTAAATAGCTACAAGAACTTAGCAATTAGATTTTAGTTATTTAATGAAGTAGTATGTCACACTAATAATTAAAAACATACTATTTTATTAAAAAAGGGCAAACCATTTGGTTCACCCTTCTTAAGAATATATTTGAATTACTTATTAGCTATATTGCTCAAGTAAAAGCTCCATAATTTTAATACCAGCAAGCGATACGTTTGTTCCAGGACCAAAAATAGCAGCTACACCGCTTTGGTAAAGGAAGTCGTAATCTTGGTGAGGAATAACACCACCAGCAATTACAAGAATATCTTCGCGACCTAATTTCTTAAGCTCAGCGATAACTTGTGGTACAAGAGTTTTATGACCCGCAGCAAGCGAAGAAACACCCATTACATGAACGTCGTTCTCTACAGCTTGTTTTGCAGCCTCTTCTGGAGTCTGGAATAATGGTCCCATATCAACGTCGAATCCTATATCAGCATAACCTGTAGAAACAACTTTAGCACCACGGTCGTGACCGTCCTGACCCATTTTAGCAATCATAATACGAGGTTGACGACCCTCTTTCTTAGCAAACTCTTCAACAAGCGCTGTGGCTTTGTTAAAAGTTTCGTCTCCTTTAGATTCTGATGAATACACGCCCGAAATAGTTCTAATTACAGCTTTATAACGACCAGCAACAGCTTCACAAGCATCAGAAATCTCACCTAACGAAGCACGTTTTTGTGCAGCGTCAACAGCTAGTTCAAGTAAGTTACCTTTACCTGTTTTAGCAGCTTCGGTAATCTTAGCAAGAGCAGCTTGAACATCAGCTTCGTTACGGTTTGCACGAAGTTCTTTCAAACGCTCAATTTGCGAAAGACGAACAGCAGTGTTGTCTACATCAAGAATTTCTAATGGATCTTCTTTCTCTAGTCTATATTTATTAATACCTACAATAGTATCAAGTTTAGAGTCAATACGTGCTTGTTTACGAGCAGCAGCCTCTTCGATACGCATTTTTGGAATACCTGTTTCAATAGCTTTAGCCATACCACCAAGCTCTTCAACTTCTTCGATAAGCGCCCAAGCTTTTTCAACAAGTTCTTGAGTCAGTTTCTCAACGTAGTAAGAACCTGCCCATGGATCGATAGAACGACAAGTTTGTGTCTCGTCTTGGATATAAATCTGAGTATTACGAGCAATACGAGCCGAGAAATCTGTTGGTAATGCAATAGCTTCGTCAAGTGCGTTAGTGTGTAACGACTGAGTGTGACCAAGAGTTGCAGCCATAGCCTCGATACAAGTACGTCCAACATTGTTAAACGGATCTTGCTCAGTAAGCGACCATCCAGAAGTTTGCGAGTGAGTACGAAGAGCAAGCGACTTAGGGTTCTTAGGATTGAATTTCTTAACAATCTTAGCCCAAAGCATACGAGCAGCACGCATCTTAGCAATCTCCATAAAGTGGTTCATACCAATAGCCCAGAAGAACGATAAACGAGGAGCAAAAGCATCGATATCGATACCTGCAGCAACACCCGCTTTAAGATACTCTAAACCATCGGCAAGTGTGTAAGCTAACTCAATATCGGCTGTTGCACCTGCTTCTTGCATGTGGTAACCCGAGATAGAAATAGAGTTAAACTTAGGCATCTTTTGCGATGTATATTCGAAGATATCAGCAATAATCTTCATTGAGAAA
Source organism: Bacteroidales bacterium (assembly GCA_016926405.1). GTDB lineage: Bacteria > Bacteroidota > Bacteroidia > Bacteroidales > UBA6680 > UBA6680. The sequence goes on along the minus strand of JAFGOQ010000025.1, from coordinate 12,235 downwards.
CTTGGTGGGTAAATGTAAGTGTTACGCACCATGAACTCTTTAAGAATATCGTTCTGAATTGTTCCCGAAAGTTGATCAAGAGTACAACCTTGCTCAAGACCTGCTACAATGTAGAAAGCAAGAACTGGAAGTACAGCACCATTCATTGTCATCGAAACAGACATCTTATCTAAAGGAATCTGATCGAAAAGAATTTTCATGTCGGCAATTGAGTCAACAGCAACACCTGCTTTACCTACGTCACCAACAACACGCTCGTGATCTGAATCGTAACCACGGTGAGTAGCAAGGTCAAATGCAATAGAAAGACCTTTCTGTCCAGCAGCTAAGTTACGACGGTAAAATGCGTTAGACTCTTCTGCAGTTGAGAATCCTGCATACTGACGAATTGTCCAAGGACGCAATGGATACATTGCCGAATATGGTCCACGAAGGAATGGTGGTAAACCAGAAGCATAGTTAAGGTGCTCCATACCTTCTAAATCGTCTTTTGTAAAGGCATTCTTAACAAGAATTTGCTCTGGTGTTCTCCAGTTTGCATCAATATTGTTTGCCTTTTCCCACTCTTTGGCAGTCATATCAGACTGTACCTTAGAGTTGATATTTATATCTTTAAAATTTGGCTTCATCTTTTTTTAATTTTTTTGATTTTCGATAATCGATAAGTAATCACCTATCTGTTTCTAAATCGTTTATTAAATCTCTAAAAGTGATTGATAACGCTTAAGTTCTTCAAGAACGTTAGTCTTAACGTTAATAAAGTTTCCTACACCGTTGTTTTTAAGTTCTTCCATACAAGCTGGAGCACCTGCAACAACAAGGATAGCATCATCTTTTAACATATCTAATGCTTCTGTAGCTAATGTCTCGTACTCTTCGTCTGAACTACAAAGTACAACAATATCAGCATTAGCAGCCTTAGCAGCTTTAACACCTTCTTCGATAGTCGAGAAACCATTATTGTCAACAACTTCGAAACCAGCACAAGCGAAGAAGTTACAAGCAAACTGAGCACGCGCTTTACGCATATTCAAGTTACCAATAGTTAACATAAACGCTTTTGGACGTTTTGCTAATAAATCGGTTTTGTAACGCATCTCTTCAAAAGCCATTGCACCACGATAAATAGTTAATGGCTCAGCAATTTTAACTTCAGCTTCAAGAACAAAAGGAGTAAAAACGTCAGTATCAATTTCACCTAGTTTCTCGTTGAAGTTAGGAAACTGAGTAGTACCAAGGAAGATCTCTCTACGGTTGGCAACGTTCATATCGCGTTTTTGAGCTGTTGTTTTAATTTCGTTTTGAATAAATCCACCAACGAAAGCCTTAAGGAAACCTCCTTTTTCGTCAACAGCAAGGAATAAATTCCAAGCCTCTTCGGCGATAGAAGCAGTAAGGTTTTCGATATAGTACGAACCACCAGCTGGGTCAGCAATTTTATCGAAATACGACTCTTCTTTAAGAAGAATTTGCTGATTGCGAGCAATACGCTCAGAAAATTCAGTAGACTCTGCAAAAGCAGTATCGAAAGGCATTACAGTAAACGAGTCAACACCAGCAAGAGTTGCCGACATAGCCTCTGTTTGTGTACGAAGCATATTTACATATGGATCGTAAACTGTTTTGTTCCATAACGATGTCTCAGCGTGAACATTCATTTTAGCAGCCTCTTTGCTTTTGCAACCATAAGCTTCTAAAACTTTACTCCACAACATACGACCTGCACGGAATTTAGCCATTTCCATAAAGTAGCTCGATCCAACAGCAAAGTTAAAACGAAGTGTAGAAGCAATCTCTTCAACTGTTAAACCTTTTTCGGTCAACATAGAAAGATACTCAGCACCCATACTTAAAGCAAATGCTAACTCCTGAACTATTGAAGCTCCTGCATTGTTAAAGTAACGGCCGTTTACCGACAATACTCTAAAATTAACAAGATCTTTAGTTGCTTTTAAAGTGTCTGCTAAAAAGTCGAATCCTTCTTCAACAGTAACACAAAGACCACCTTTAATTGCAATTGTTCCTAGTGGGTCGATATTTACCGAACCACGAAGAGCATCAAGAGCAACACCTCTGTCTTTAGCAATAGCTGTTAAAAACTCAATAAATTTAGCACTGTTGCTGCCAGCCGAGATATTTAGCTCGATACACTCAACGTGAATATCGTTAAGCAATGTCTCAACATTGGCTTTAGTTAATTCAACACTTTCGTCGATGTTAAATCCTAGTGAATCAACACCACGACCAAGAACATTAAGGGCTTTTTTGTTAGCCTCAGCAAAGTCCTTAACGTCGATATCCTGACGAATAAACCAACTATTATTATCTTTTTTGTTTCCTCTTAAGTAAGGATACTCACCCGGAAGGCTCTCCATGAATGGAAGATTTTCCAGATTTTCACTACGGTAATATGGCTGAACCTTAAATCCTTCGATAGGTCTCCATACTAACTTTTTATCGTAATCTGCACCTTTAAGATCTGTGCGTATCTTCGCATCCCACTCTTGAGTAGAGATCGGAGGAAATTCGCTAAACAGCATCTTGTCTTTATTATCTGCCATAACTTAGACTATGAATTAATTAAAATCGGACTGCAAAGTTACAAAAAAATCATCCTTTGATACTAATTATTAGATATCTAAGGATGTTGTTTAATTGTTTATGGTTATGTTTTATAACATTTCAATGCCTTTAACCCTGTAGTTTGTAAGGGTTTTTAGAAGTTTTAGTTAGGAATTGAAATACTCTTTAACTTTTTGATAAAAGAGCGTAGCAATTAGCTACGCTCAATATTGATAATTGAAATATTCCTCAAATTATTAAAAAAATATTATAGGTTATCAAAGTCATTTTTAAATTATAAAATAAGTTTAAAAACAAAATTTGAATAACAACAAGCAGGTTCTTATTATTTTATTAAAGTTGTATCATTTCGGAAATATTTTACCCAAATAATTAGTATCAATACAATTAAAAGCAATTGCAAAGTATCTACACAAAACTGGATAATTATATCTTCATTACAATTAATTACATTACATATATAATGTAATGTAATTTTCTTTATTATACCTGTAACAACAATACTAATAACAATAACAAGCCAATTTTTTTTTAGTATTTGCCACATAATTAAATGTATTTTCGACAATCATAACTACACATACGACCAATATAAGCCTTCAAAATTAAACCACCAAAAGGAAGACTGGTAATACCCTCTAGGGCAATATCGCCACCCCAGTTATTCTTCCTAAAGTCATCAATAACTTCCAGACGATGATTATAACACGATTGACGACAAGACGAAGAAGATTTTGATACAGAAACTGGTTTAGTAATATTTTCAATATTACCATCTTCAGAATAAACTATTTTTCCATCTTGATAGGAATAATACAGAAAAGTAAATTCTGAGTCTGTAGAATATTCTTTCGGCACAAAAATCATAACTGCCCCATCCTTCAAATCAATAATAACTCCCTTTTCAAAATCAAAATCACTTACAGACGATCTACATTGTTGTTTGTCAATAAACCCTATAGCTGCGCCTAATAATAATTTATTGTTTTTTAGCATGTAGTTTTGACATTTATCTTGCTTAACACTATTATCAACTTCATCCTTTTCACATCCAGTAAACACAGTGCTAGCAATAACTAGCGATACAATAATAAAAATTAGTTTTTTCATTTGTAAAACAAATAAGTTGTTAAAAATTTAAGTTTAGTTTACGGTAATTACTTTCAAACAACGTCTCATCTAAGAGCAATAACCTCTTTTGCAAAAGTGTGGCAAAGCAAAAAAAAAAAAAACTAAAAGGCAAACTGTCAAAGTTGTCATTTTTTTGACGCTAGCTTTTAAAAAAGGTAATCCAGAGAATTACACCTATTAATTTTTAGAAAAAAAACTATTCAATAACTTTATAATCTAACATATACACGTTTTACAAAACTGCATTTAGCAACTTTTTACTAAAGCGTGTGATTTGCATTGTAAAAAGGTCATTTAAATAGAAAAATGGAGCTTTTACATTGTACAACAGACCATTTTTGTAAAAAAATTGCCTTTTCACGTTGTAAATTCTCCATTCAAATAAAAAAATGAGGTTTTTACATTGTTGATTTAGCCATTGGAATAGAAAAATGACCAATTTACATTGTCAACTCACCATTTTTGTAAAAAAATTGCTCAACTACATTGTTCAACAGACCATTTAAGTAAAAAAATTGGCTTTTTACATTGTAAATTCTCCATTGCAAAAGAAAAATAGTGTTTTTACATTTTCAGTCTGCTGAAAAAAGAAAAACTATAAGAAACTACACTTAACAAACTCACAACAAAAGCAAAAACAAGAAGATTTTGCATAATAAAACACAATACACTACCTAAAATATAAACAATGAGCCATTGGAATATAGTCATTGGAAAAAGAATTATTTAGACTTTTTATAAATTAACCGTAATAATAAAGTTTATAACCTAACGGCAACACTAGTATTTACGGCATATTGCTAATATATGCCAATGTACAAATTGTTAAAATTGCATTAAAACAGCTTTGTATTTTTACCTAAACTTTTTAAATTCAATGCATAATTTTAATAAAACATAAAATATCATGAAGAAACCACTAAGAATTTATGCTCGTGCATCGCTAACTGATGTGTCGTATGCAACAGGAAACATTTTGCTTGCAATTAAAAATGCAGCTATTACTACCGATACATATTTATTAGTAGTTGTTGATAAACTTACAGGTAAAAATAATTTGCTTACCATAGTTATTAATGAGAATAAGCAGGTGTCGGTGTTATCTAAAAAAGATAACAACAGAGATAATTGCACACGAGTTGTATTTCTAATAACAAAGGCTTTACTGTATAGCACCGACGATGCCGAACGTAAAGATGCAGAAGTTATTAATGCTATTTTGCAACGTTACGGGTTAGATATTATTAATAAAACCTACAGCGAGCAAACTGTAGTGCTAAACGCTTTACTAAGCGATCTTGAGCAACAAGATATTGCAGCTATTACTGTTAAGTATCCTTTATTACAGAAACATATTGATCGTTTGAAAGCTAGCCAAACAGATTGGATGAACAGCGTACAAACACATGTATTACAACAGAATGAGCAGAAAAACACACCTTCGGCATCGAAATTACATCCCGAAATTCGCGAAATAGTAAACAACGAATTGATGGTTTATATTGAAGCCATGAAAAAAGCAAATCCTGATACATACGGTGAGTTGGCTACACAAATAGAAAATATTATTATCGAAACAAACCAACGTATACGCAATCGTAACAGCGCCGAAGCTACACAAGAGGTTGAAGAACCAACTGATGTTACAATATCATAAATATTGCACATAACTATTTTTAGATAATACAATTAAAACAAAACCCCCAGCCTAATTATTATAGGCTGGGGGTTTGTTATTTTAATTCTATAAATACTTAATAGTTCGGTACTATGCTAAATAGTATTTGTTAATGGGTAGCATTTTTTAAGCGAGGTAAAACGTCGCTACTTATCATCGGTCTTTAAAACATTCATATATGTGGCTTCAATAATTGGAGTACGGTCGTAATACATATACAAATGATCGATTAAATTATTTTCGTTAAAATGCATTGCGTAGTTTGTTCTAATACCAAATTCTGGATGATCGGTATATAAATAACGAGCACTACAATATACAAGAACCAACTGCCCTGTAAGGTTACTGTAGTTTAAAGGATTTTTTGCAACAACAGGAATAAAAACAACCTGTTCGAATTTAAGACTCGATATTCCAGACGATTTACTCCAATCGGTATACCAACCAGTAACATTATCTTTTCCCTCAATAACAGTTCTTGTGTCGTAATCTCCGTTAGGAAAATAAATTTTAACATCGTCGGACAGTGTTTCGCCCCATTTATCGAATTCAAAATTCTGAAGGTGGATTAGCGACGTTCGCGCCAATTTAGAATAATCTAATGTACCAATTTCAAAATCGGGGTTAATTTCTTTTTTCGATGAATTAGTGCACCCCAAAATAAAAATGGCTCCAATAATAATTGCCAACATTAAAGATAAATACCTTTTCATAATTTATTTTTTTTGATTTTTATAATGCTTTTTTATTTAAACAGCAGTTGCTTTTTTTGCAGCACTCATAAATTAATCATTTATGCCATGGTTGTCAATTGTTTTTACATAACAAGAAAAAATAAATTGACATAAGCACTCGTTAAAAGCAAAGTATATCAATAAAATAGATAAAAAAAGACGTTCCAGCGAAACGTCTCTATAATTACATAAATACAAAAGTACAATCAATCTAAACTACCCAACATTTTCTTAGGATCAACCCATTTATCGAAATCATCGGACGAAACAAGACCAAGTTTCATTGCAGCCTCTTTTAGTGTTGAGCCACTATTGTAAGCCTCTTTAGCAACCTTAGCAGCGTTTTCGTAACCAATATGAGTGTTTAAAGCTGTTACTAACATTAATGAGTTATGCAGATTTTTATCGATAACATCTTTGTTAGCTTTTATTCCAACAACCAAGCGATCGGTAAACGACTCAACAGCATCGGCAAGTAAATTAGCACTTTGTAAAAAGTTATAAGTAATAACAGGCTTATAAACATTAAGCTCGAAATGGCCATTTGATGCAGCAACAGCTACAGTCATATCGTTTCCTAAAATTTGTGTACAAACCATTGTAAGAGCCTCTATTTGTGTAGGGTTTACCTTACCAGGCATAATTGACGATCCAGGCTCGTTTGATGGAATTATTAATTCGCCTATCCCACTTCGAGGACCAGATGCCATAAAACGAATATCGTTGGCAATTTTGTTAAGACCAGTAGCAGCAGTTTTTATTGCACCATGAGCCTCAACCATTGCATCGTGTGCAGCAATTCCTTCGAACTTATTACGAGCCGAAACAAACGGATGACCCGTTAACTCCGATATTTTCTGAACAATTAATTTATCGTATCCCTTTGGAGTATTAATACCTGTTCCAACAGCTGTACCACCAATGGCTAACTGCCCCAAATGAACAAAACCATTTTTCATTGCATGAATACTATGCTCTAACTGCGTTACATAACCCGAAAACTCTTGTCCAAGGGTTAAAGGAGTAGCATCCATCCAGTGTGTACGACCTAGTTTAACAATATCTTTAAACTCTATCTGCTTTTTGTAAAGCTCGTCGCGCAAGCGCTGAAGTGCAGGAATAGCAATCTCAACAAAAGTTGCGTATGCTGCAATATGCATTACTGTAGGAAAAGTATCGTTGCTCGATTGCGATTTATTAACATCGTCGTTAGGGTGAAGGAACTTAACTTTGTCGGTAAGTTTACCTCCGTTTAAAACATGCCCGCGATTTGCAATAACCTCGTTAAGATTCATGTTTGTCTGCGTTCCCGATCCTGTTTGCCAAACCGAAAGAGGAAACTCGTCGGTTAATTGGCAATTAAGAATCTCATCGCACGCTTGCACTATTAAATCACATTTCTTCTTGTCTAAAACACCCAGTTCGTTATTAGTTAAAGCGGCAGCCTTTTTTAAAATAGCATACGAACGGATAATTGACTCAGGCATTTTTTCTTCGCCAATAGGAAAGTTTAATAACGATCGCTGAGTTTGAGCTCCCCAATATTTATTTATAGGAACCTGAACCTCTCCCATAGTATCGTGCTCGGTTCTAAACTCGGTAAACTGAGGACGAGCACATTTAGTAGTAATACGTCGTGACATAATATTTGTTTTTGGTTCTATCAACAAGTTAAACCATTATAAGTTTAATGTAAAATAGATAAAACCCTAATTCTGTTTTTGGCATACGTTTTGGTATATTTGTACTTTACAATCTAAAAAATAGAACTATGAAGAATTTATTTATCGCTACGCTATTTACTTTTTTATGTCTAAATGCGTTTTCGCAACCACCAGTAGTTGAATATGGCGATGGTCACATACGCAGACATACCGAAGCTATTGACACAACAAGTGTTAATTCTAGATATCAAAAGGCAATTGATTATGTTTCGAAAAATAAACTTAACTCTGAGAAGCTAATTAAAATTTGTAGCACTCTTGAGAATCAAGAAAAACGATTTGAAATTGCAAAACGAGCTTACAAGAATATTACCGACAAAGAAAACTTTTTTGAAGTTTACGATGTGTTTACAAAAATGTCGCTGGCTATTAAGCTATATCACACTACACTGGCCGAACAACAAATTGATGATCATAATTCTAAACCAATAGGGAATAATGAATTGATAAAAGAGAAAAAGTCGGAGGTGTCGAAAAAAGAGTTTATGTATCATGTTAGAATGGTTAACAATAAAACTACAGATGACGAAAAAGTTATTGTTTGCAAAAAACTTATCGAGAGAAACAAATACAATACACAACAAATAACATTTTTAGCCGAGCAAATTAAAGAAGATTTAGGAAGACTTGATGTTATTAAAGCTGCTTGCGTAAAATTAGATTCTAAAGAAGATAGAATACAACTAAAAAGCGTGTTGCAATACCGTCACTCAATAAAGCTGTACATGGATTTTTTGAAAACTATTAAATAATATAAATAGACTATATATTTAAGGAGACTTTATAAAGAGTCTCCTTTTTTATTGCTCTTTACATAAAAATTGAAACAGTAAAAAAACAATCCATTTCTGTATCTTTGCGCAGCAAAACAGATATTATGGACAACAATCTTTTCGGAAAAAATTTAAACGATATTACCGCAATTTGTAAACGTGTAAAAATTGGCAAAGGCACAGCCAAAGAACTTTTCAGATACATATACAGAAAAGGCGAGTCAGACTTTTCGAAAATGGATTTGCTATCGGAAAAGGCTCGTGGCATTTTATCCGAAAACTTTCAAATAACCACAACCTCGTTTATCGATGTTCAGACATCGGTTGATGGAACAAAAAAATATCTGTTTAAATATGGCGACAACAAATTTGTAGAAACGGCTTATATTCCCGAAGCCGACAGAGCAACTCTCTGTATTTCGTGTCAAATGGGTTGTAAAATGGGCTGTTCGTTCTGTTTTACAGCTAAGCAAGGTTTTCAATGCGATTTGTCTGTTGCCGAAATAATTAATCAATTACACTCAATACCCGAACGAAGCAAGGTTACAAACATTGTATTTATGGGTATGGGAGAACCTTTCGATAATATCGAAAACATATTCGCTGCAATAGACATTTTGTCCGATCACAACGGATACAGCCTAGCTCAAACACGAATTACTGTTTCAACAATTGGAATTATTCTGGGCATGAAACGTTTATTAGAAACTACAGCTTGTAAACTTGCAATAAGTCTTCACAATCCTATTTCGGAAGAACGACGTAGTATTATGCCCGTTGAGAAGGTACATACAATTGAAAATATTAAGGGATTCCTACAAACTCTTGCTAAAAAAGATCAGCAGCGTGTTTTCTTCGAATATATTGTTTTTAATAATCTCAACCATTCCGATAATCATGTCCAACAGTTGGCAAATATTCTTCATGGGTTAGCTTGTAAGATAAACCTAATAAAATACAACACGGCTCCCGATTCGGAATTTACCAGCCCAACCGACGATATTATCGAAGCTTTTCAGAAGAAACTTATTAACAGAGGTATTGTAACAACTTACCGACGCTCACGAGGCGAAGATATTTTTGCTGCTTGTGGACTATTGTCAACAAAAAGCAAGATTAACAAACCACTAAAGTAGTAATCTTCTAATTATAAAATCTCCATATAAAGCCGTATGTAAGAGTTGCCTTTGGTGTTGGATTATGCAACGTCGAAAAATAATTATCTGGCGAGAAGAAATTATTGAAATGCGAATATTTCATATAAAATACCAATCGCTTAACCTTAACATTTAAAAAAGCGTCTACCCAAGGGTAATTACCAAATTTTTTCTCGCGTTGATTATAAAAGACACCAATTGCAGGATTATAAGCCGGAGCGTAATACTCAGTAGCAAACATTGTTTCTACACCAAACTGCAAATCCATATGTCCTTTTGTTGTAGGGAAATCTAAAAAGGTATCAATATATAATCTAGTTGTAGTACTTAATAGCGGAAGACTCAAAACACTCTCATCCGAACTAATCTGTACATCGCCAAGAATATCGGCTCTAAAAATACCCAAAGCAAAATTCTTCTTTGCTCTAAATCCAAAAACACCTAACGAACTATCAAACTGATTAGGCCCTTTTGCATCGAAAAACATAAACCCATCAATTTGCGAGTAATAGCCGCTAACCATAAATTTAAGCTTGTCCGATTTAACACTTCCATAAATATTTATAGTATTCTCCCTATCAAAATTGTTATTCCACTTAAAATGATTCGAAGAATATTGCTGATAATATAAATCGGCCGATTTAGTTGCAACATTAGCTTTTACTTGTGTTTCCCAGTCGGTATTTAATAAATTAAAATTCCAACGTAATCTACCATTCCATTCGGTATCGCCAGCGCGTAATCCACCTGCATTAATTTTACCACTAAAGTTTGCCAAAAACTGCTTATAAGGAAAGCTCACAGCCCCTTTTAAAAACATTCCACTACTTGAATAAGCGTTATTTCCCGAAAGATAACTATCCGATGTAAAATTGTAATACTTGTCGTTATCAACACCTCCAATTATCGACGCACGCATTGGTATACCATAGCTATCGCCATAAATCTGAATCTTTAATCGGTGATACAAAGTTTTTACCCCCATACTATCAACCGACTCTGCTTTATTCAAAAATTGGTTGCTATAAAAAGTCTCGTCAGTTCCTTTTTTATCGGTATATTTTCGACCCGATTTTTTAAATCCAAAAGTATAACCGAAATCAAAAAGAGGCTCTTTTTCCAAAACATACAACGAATCGGTAAGCTTCTCCTTCTTACGCGACAATATGTAACTCTGGCTTAAAACAATATCTGAACACTTTGTTAAACTAAGTGCTTCACTAAGGTTAACTGGAATATTTTCACTTCTATCAACAACAGTATCGGTAATAAATCTATCATTAACAATACCCCCATTCTCTTGATTCGAAAACTTATTAAAATTATAGGCAAAATGGGCTCTGTAATTCTCTTTAACGTAACTTAAGTTAGACCCAAATCGCTCCGATTTAGTTTTCTGACGGGCATAATAACCAATACTACTTATCACATCGTAATCTACCCCAAAATTCAAATCGGGAGTTATGTTTTGTGTATGCTTTATACTTACTGTTTGTCCCTTAACTCGCTTCCCTCCCCGCGAACTATACGAAAATTCTGAATATGGTCGCTTGGTATTAAAAAATTCAACCTTATCAATACTCTTCAACTGATTATAATATGGAACAACAAAAAATTGCTCCGAAGTATTTCTATGAAAAAAGAAACCATCTTCCTGAGGAGATCCCATATTACCCAAATCATGATAAAAACTCTGATTTGCACGTCCTGGAATATTAAACGACGAATTAATAATAGTTGTATCAACAAACTCATCGCTTACCATCAAATCATGAGCATTATATTTCCACTTAAAAAGCAAGCTATCCTTATACTTTTCACTTAGCTCAGTAAAAATAGCCATGGGCTTAATAATGGTATCAATCTTTGTTATTTCATTATTCTTTTTCCCCGTCAAACTATCTTTAGCATACACATCTACAACATTATTGGCACCAATATTTACCGAATCTATTTGCTGTGCAAACGTATTTACATTAAAAAACAAAAACGCAAAAAAAGCTATATAGAAGTTAAATTTCATCAATTGAGTATATAATAATTTGACTGAATTACAAACACCAAATATAGGAAAAAGGGTTCAAACAGATAAGATAATATTGTCTAAGAAATAAAATAAACACTCAGCAGTACTGACAATACAAACAATAAAATTAAGACAACTACTTTTTGGGCGTTCGAGCGGGCTTTTCGTTATTACTCCTCGCTGCGCTGCGGGGTAATCACTACAATCCCTAACGCAAAAACCGAGATATCTACAAATAAGTAATATAAACACCTAGCTCATTTCTATATAATTAATTCAAATACCACTTAAAAAGTATCAAACAAAAAAAAGCCCCGTCTCAAATTCATGAAACGGGGCTTAAAAAATAGGCGACGATCTACTCTCCCACTTTTACGCAGTACCATCGACGCTGTTGGGCTTAACTTCTCTGTTCGGTATGGGAAGAGG
>JAFGOQ010000024.1 GCA_016926405.1 Bacteroidales bacterium | reverse complement strand
TTTTTTTTGAATCAGAGTAGTTGAAGTGCCTTTTAATAACTTTTTTTCTGGTGCAGAGTAGTTGAAGTGCCTTTTAATAACTTTTTTTTGAATACTTTGAAGTGATTGAGCCTTTTAATTAGTTTTTTTTCTAGTTTTTGTACTGATTGTGCCTTTTAATAATATTTTTTTTGAATCAGAGTAGTTGAAGTGCCTTTTAATTATTTTTTTTGGCATTGAGTAGGGGTATGTTCGGGAGTGTTCAATATTCTGTGTCTCGGATATTTTTGTTGTGTATTTAGAAAGCAAAAAAAAGCCAACTTATTAATGTTGGCTTTTTTAATAACTATCTATTATTTAACTACTAGCTTATTTATTGCATTAAGGAATGTATAAATGCTCCTGGTCGGTTATTTTTTCGCAATAGTGGCACTTTAACGATATTTCGTCGTTGTTGGTTACTACGTTGAATTTTGTTGGTATATCCTCGTGATTTGTTATGCATTTAGGATTTACACACTTTGCAATACCTTTAATACTTTGAGGAACTTGAACCACCTTTTTTTCTACAACTTCGTAGTCTTTAATAATGTTTAAAGTGGCATCGGGAGCTACAAGTGCAATTTTGTTAATGTCGTCTTGCTCAAAAAACAGTTCCGAAACTTTTATAATAGCTTTTTTTCCTTGTGTCTCGCTATTTAAGTTTCCTCCGAAAGTAATTTGGTTCGATATTTTGTTTAAACCTAATATCGATATTACTTTAAAAAGGTGTTTCGAAGGTATATGATCTATAACTGTACCGTTTTGTAATGCGCTAACGGATAGTCTTTTTTTCTCTTGTTTCATCATTTCTAACTTTAAAAGATAAATACTTAAACGATTACTTTAATCCCATTATAGCAGCAATAATTGCCTGACGGGTGTATACTCCGTTAAGAGCTTGTGGAAAATAATAAGCTTGTGGAGTATCGTCTACATCGGTGCTTATTTCGTTTACACGAGGCAGTGGATGAAGAATTCTCATATTATCTTTTGTTCCATCAAGCATATCTTTTCTAAGAACATATACGTTTTTAACTTTTTCGTACTCCATAGGATCGGAAAAACGCTCGCGCTGTACGCGTGTCATATAAACTATGTCGGCATGTTGAATAATTCCTTCGAAATCGGTGTGTTCGTAGAATTTAAGGCCTTTGTTTGTTAAGAAAATTTTGTATTCGTTAGGAATAGCTAATTCTGGTGGCGAAACAAAGTTAAAAGTAGCGTTAAACTCAGACATAGCTATAAGAAGCGAGTGAACAGTACGTCCGTATTTAAGATCGCCAACTAAGAAAATGTTAAGATTTTCTAGAGTGCCTTGTGTTTTTTTAATTGAAAACAGATCTAAAAGCGTTTGAGTAGGGTGTTGGTTAGCACCATCGCCTGCGTTAATAATTGGCACGCGCGACACTTCGCTTGCAAGTCTGGCAGCACCTTCAATAGGGTGACGCATAACGATTAAATCGGCATAGTTAGCAACTGTTCTAATGGTGTCGCTAAGGCTTTCGCCCTTTGATGTACTAGAGCTGCTTGCATCGCTAAAGCCAATTAATTTACCACCTAAACGGCTAATAGCAGTGTCAAAACTTAATTTTGTACGCGTTGATGGCTCAAAAAATAAGCTTGCAACTACTTTTCCGTCTAAAAGATTTTGATTTGGATTTTTTTCGAACTCACTTGCTAGGTCCAAAATTCGAAGATAATCTTCTTTTGTAAAATCGTTGATTGATACCAGACTTTTGTTTTTCATCGTATAAAGTATTGATGTATATCTGGAACACAAATATAGGGAACAATATTTAATTGTGAATTATGTTTTTTGAATAAATATTGAATTAAGTTGTATAATTATTCTGACGACTGGTTTAATCGTTAATTGTCAAGCTGGTAACTTTCGAAAGTTTTTCTCTTAATTGTTCCGATTCTGATTTTCTTATGGATAGTTGCATGTTGCAAACAAGTTCAAAATCTTGTTTAATTATATTTGGCGATAAATCTTTAATTATTTTCATTACATCGTTCATTACAATATAATCGAAAGTAATATTAAAGTGAATATCGATAGTTTTTTCAATAATAGTGGCGTTTTCAAGAGCATCGATAGTGGCATTTTTATAGGCGTTTATTAAGCCAGGAACGCCAAGCTTTGTTCCGCCAAAGTATCGAACAACCACTACTATTACATTTGTTATTTCGTTTGATAACAATTGACCTAGAATTGGTTTTCCAGCAGTGCTGGATGGTTCGCCGTCGTCGTTTGCCCTGAATTGTTCGCCTTGGTAGCCTATTCTAAAAGCAAAACAGTGATGACGAGCGTCGTAAAATTGTTTTTTCAGATCGGTAATTATAGGTTTTATCTCTTCTTCGTTTGAAATAGGGTATGCAAAAGAGATAAATTTGCTGCCTTTGTCTTTAAATATACCTTCGGATGGCGATTCTATTGTTTTGTATGTATCGTTTGTTAATTCCATTAAATAGTCAATATTACTATAGATATTATGGCTAAAAGTAAACCGGTTTTATTTAATAATGTTACTCTCTCTTTATAAGCAATAATGCCTGCTAATCCTGTTAAAAGAAGAATAGAAACATTGTTTACTCCAAATATTATTGATGTGTCGAATACATTAGATGTAAGAGCTTTAATAAAGAAGAATAGGGCGCTAAAATTGGCTAACCCTAGCATTGTTCCATATTTAATATTTTGCTTATTAAAAAGCAATAAAAGGCTATGTTTTGATATAATTAAGTATAATAAGCCTATAAGACCTGCGAATAAAAAAACAAAACCGCTAAAAGGTGCAAAATCTGTTGTTTTAAGAAATTCGGCTTGTGCATATTTTACCGATGTGTCAACAAGTCCCGAACCAACAAATAGGAGAGGGATGAAGTAGAGTCTTTTTAGAAGTCCTTTTTTTTCTTGTTTTTTAATTGTTGACAAAAGAAGTGCTATTATAGCAAGCGATATTCCTGTTATTTTCTGGGTAGAGACCGTTTCGTTGTAAACTAAAATTGAAAAAATAACAGGAATTATTAAGCTCATTTTAATGGCTATTGATGCTATTGTAACTCCTAAAACTTTTGTTCCTGTTCCGATTATGAAAAAGTTAACAATAAATAATAATCCAATTAATACTGATGGCATAAGCCACGATTGGTCAGTAATAGATTGATTAATTTCTCCTCCAAAGACAATAATTCCAAGAAATGCACCAATAAGATAGTTTAGTACAATTGGATAAATAAAAGTAAGTTTTTTTTCGCTTATCTCTTTAAATAAAATAAAAATTATTGTAGATGATAGTATAGTTAGTAATAACCAGATCATTAAGCTTTTTTAGTGTTGGTGTTTTTGTAATCTGAAAAACCATATACAGGACAATTGCATTTTTTAGCATTGTGTTGAATTCGTTTTTTATATGGCGAATAAGGTTTTTTTGTTGTTGCACAACCCGATGAAATTAATAAACAAACTAATGTAAAAACCCCAACTATCGATCTCCTCTGCTTCATTGTTTGTAATTTTTTTCGTTAGACAAATATTTATCATTTGCTATAACAGAAAAATAACCTGTTTGTAAAAAAAAAGCAGGTTATTTAACCTGCTCGAAATATAGTAAGATTTTGTCTTTAAACTCTAAGTTTTTTCTCTATTTCCGTTAAATTCGATTTAAAGCGTTTGTCCGTTTCAAGTAGGTTACTAACTGTTTTGCATGCATGCAATACTGTTGCATGATCTTTTCCTCCAATTTGCGAACCAATAGATGCAAGAGAAGCTTTTGTTAACGATTTTGAGAAATACATTGCTATTTGACGAGCTTGTACAATTTCTCTTTTTCGTGTCTTCTCTCTTAGCTGCTCAGGAGTAAGGCTAAAATATTCGCAAACAATTTTCTGAACGTAATTAACAGTAATATCTCGTTTTGTACTTTTAACTAGTTTGTCAATAATTTCGGCAGCTAAATCAAGAGTAATCTCTTTTTTATTAAGAGTTGATTGAGCCAATAATGAAATTAATGCACCTTCTAATTCTCTAATGTTATTTGTAACATGCGAAGCTATAAATTCAATAACCTCTTCGGTCATTACAATACCATCTTTGTATGATTTTTGTTTAAGAATAGCTATTCTTGTTTCGTAATCGGGAGTTTGAATATCGGCCGCTAAACCCCACTTAAAACGCGATAGTAATCGTTGTTCTAGTCCTTGAAGCTCTACAGGAGGTTTATCAGAAGTTAATATTAACTGTTTTCCCGATTGGTGAAGATGGTTGAAAATATGGAAGAAAGTATCTTGTGTACTCGATTTTCCAGCAAACTCCTGAACATCATCAATAATCAGTAGATCAATCATCTGATAAAAATGAAGGAAGTCGTTTATATTATTATTTCTTACAGCTTCGGTATATTGAGTCATAAACCTATTTGCACTTAGGTAAAGTACATTTTTTTCAGGATATGCTTTTTTTACCTCTATACCAATAGCCTGAATTAAATGCGTTTTTCCTAACCCCGAGTTTCCGTATAAAAAGAAAGGGTTAAAAGCAGTTCCACCAGGTTGCTTGGCAACGGCCATAGCTGCCGATCGGGCAAGCTTATTACAATCGCCTTCAACAAAACTAGCGAACGAAAAATTTGCATTTAAACAAGGGTCAATGTCTAAATTTTTTATTCCTGGTATAACAAATGGATTTTTTATACCAGCATTTTTTGGTTTCAATCCATTCGACTGATTAATCTCTGCTTGATTTTTTGCAGGGTAATTAATAGTGCTAGTTGGACGACTTGGCTGATTACTATTTTCCATTACAACGCTATACTCGAGTTTGGCATTTTCGCCTATTTCACGACGTATAGTTTTTGCAATAATGTCAATATACTGCTCTTCTAGGTATTCATAGAAAAATGCACTAGGAACTTGGATCGTTAAAACTGAGTTTTCTAGTTTTACAGGTAAAATAGGTTCAAACCATGTTCTGAAACTAACTGGTGAAACATTGTCTTTAATAATTTCTAAACAATTGTTCCATACTGAGTTGTGATCAATATTCATGCTAGGGATGATGTTTATGTTTTAAATAATCTATTTGAGCAGAGCAAATATGGAGAAAAATTATTAAAAAAAAAACTAAAAAAACAGGCTAAAAATACAACTGCTTAAGGTTTATTTATTTAACCTGTTAATTAAATTTAAAATTTATTTAAATAACTGAATGTCAGTATTATCCTTGCTTTTGCAGAGCTGACGCGGGAAACGGCGGGATATGTCCGTTATTTTTAGAAAACAGAGACTTTAAAATACCGTTTAGGATTCTTTTTTAGGTCGATTAATAGGCTGTCTAAATTTCTAATTGTTTGATTCATATTTTTGTAAATAGAATCGTTCTGCGAAAGTTGACCTAGCGTGCCTTTTCCCGATTTAATATCTACTAAAATTTTTGAAAGTTCGGCAAAGGAGTTGTTCATGTTGGTAACAGCGTCCGATAAATTTGCTTTGTTAAGAGAGTCGGTAACAGAGTTTAGATTCGATAAAATTTCGGTAATATTCTGGTTGTTATTATTTAAATTATTTGTGAAGCCTTCGGCGTTTTTTAATACGTTTGCTAACTTTGGTTGACTATCTTTTAAAAGAGTATTTAAAGATGATAGGGTGGTATTTAACTGTCCAAAGAGTTTCTTAATATTTTCTCCTTCGTTTCCGTTTAAGCTTTTAAAAGTTAGCCCCATTTGTTCAATGGCTTGAGCAATTTGTCCTTTTAGTGGGTAAAGTTCGTTTTTTAATTGAGTGGTTAAGTCTTCTTCTAAATCGCCAATTAGTGTATCGTTGGCTTCGTGAAAAATATTTGAAGTTCCGTTGATGATTTTTACACCTTTGCTACCCATCAAATCTTGATTGTAGATTAGAGCTTGTGCATTTTTGTTTAATTGAATGTCTTTAGAGATGTATAATTCAATTGTTATTTCTTTTGTAATAGGATTTAAATCAACTTTGTTTACTTGACCTATTTTGTAACCGCTAATTGTAACTGGACTACTTATGTTTAATCCTGAAATATTTTGATATTTAGCGAAATATGATACAGATCCTGTGAAGTAGCTTTTTCCTTTTAAGTAATTGATTCCAATTATAAAGCCTATTATTATTGAGAAAGATATTATTCCAATTTTAAATTCTTTTGATATTTTCATAATGTTTACTTTTTTCAAATTATTACCAAAGGTAATTCATTTTGTTTTTCGCAATTTGTAATATTTATATTTTGTTAAGTTGTAGTTCTGTTTTGAAGTTCTTTTTTAGCTTTTAAAGCTGGTATTATTGTTCCGTTTTTAACTCCTACTATAAATGCATCGGGAAATCTTTTCTTTATCTTTTTTAACTCTGTGCAAATTTTGCTGAAGTCAGTCTCTTTTAAAATTGTGTATTTGTAGTATTTTCCTGCTTTAAAAGCTTCAAAATTGTTTTCTTTTGTATTCCAGTTCTTGTTTACCTCTGGGTTTAACGATGATGTTAAAACCTGTATCTTAAAATATGTTTCTGTTGATGATGTTGTGGGTTCTTTTTTTATTGTTTTTTGTTTTTTTGTAAAACTGGTTTTTCCGTCTATTAGAGTCTTGTAGTTAGCGAATGCTCTATAAATGGAGTTTGCTATCTCTTGTTGTCCTTTATTGGAAATCAAGTATTTCTCTTCTTTTTTGTTCGACATGTATCCTACTTCTATTAAAACTCTAGGCATCGATGAAAGAATTAGCACAACTAACGCTCCTTGTTTAACACCGCGGCTGTGTCTTTTTAGTTTTGTTTTAAATTCTGTTTCAACTAAACTTGCGAAGTTTATGCTGTTGTCTTGTGAATTATCTGACATTAAATCGAACATAATCATCGATTCTGTTGAGTTAGGATCGAATCCCTGATATTTTGTTGTGTAATCATCTTCTAAAGTTATTACTGAGTTTTCTTGTTGAACAACTTCAAGATTTCTATCGGCTTTTTTTAGCCCCATTGTGTATGTCTCAGTACCGTTAACATCAGGTCTGCCGATGATAGCATTAGCGTGGATTGAAATAAATAGGTCGGCTTTGTTTTTGTTTGCAATATTTGCTCTCTCGTATAAATCAACAGCCTTATCTTTGTCCCTTGTATATACTACATTAATATTAGGATAGTTTTGATTGATTAATTTGCCTACTAATAGACTGATTTTCAAGACAACGTTTTTTTCATATTCAAGTTTGCCTACTGTGCCAGGGTCTTTTCCTCCATGGCCAGGATCGATAACCACAGTTTTTAATCCAAAATCATCTTCGTTGTTTTGTGAAAAAGCAGCAAAAATGGTTATGCTTGATAGTAAAACAGATATTAATATTTGTTTAATTGATGGTGTTAAAAGTGTTTGCATTGCCTAATATTATTTTATCTTTGCTGTGATTCTTACAATAAGTTTAACACAAAAATAGTATAAAATTGCATAATAAAGCTTCGCTTTTGATTGTTAGTGTATTTTGTTTTTTAGTGATGACTAACATGACTACAGTTGCTAATACAATATTAGTGCCTGATTCTTCGGTTGTTAAGGTTAACGATACTCTAAAATCAGAACTTCCAGATACTCTCAAAAATCAAAAATCAAAAAGTACTTTTAACGATCCTGTTTTTTCAGATGCTGTTGATTCTATGTTCTATTCTAAAAGTGGAAAAGAGCTGTTTTTGTACAATCAGGCGGTTGTTAAATATCAGGAAATAGAGTTGAAAGCAGGGTTTATAGCTGTTAATCTTGAGCGAAACGAGGTTTTTGCAACTGGAATTCCTGATTCTACGGGAGCAATAGTGCAGAAGCCTGTTTTTAATGATAAAGGCACAGAATATCAGATGGATGAGTTGATTTATAATTTCAACTCTAAAAAAGCTATTATTAAAGGAATGGCTTCGGAATATGGTGAGGGTAGATTGCTTGGTGATAGAATGAAAAAAATGCCAGATGATAAAATGAATATTGCTGGTGGAAAATATACTACTTGTGCACATGATGAACCCCATTATTATATACGTTTAACAAAGGCCAAAGTAATTCCCGATGAAAAAATTGCTACAGGACCTGCTTACCTTGTAATAGAAGGTATTCCTGTTTATCCTGCTTTTATCCCTTTTGGAATTATTCCTTTGTCGAAAGATAGAACTTCGGGAGTGTTATTTCCAACATATGGAGAAGAGGAGCGTAGAGGTTTCTTTTTAAAGGATGGGGGTTACTATTTTGCATTAAGTCCCTATTACGATTTTGCCATTTCTGGTTCGGTGTATTCAAAAGGATCGTGGGATATGCGTGCTTCGTCGCGATACAAAGTAATGTATAAGTTTGGTGGTAACTTCTCGTTTGACTATGGTTTATATAGAATTGATGATGACAAAACAGTGAACGATACCAAAACATGGCGTATTCAGTGGACTCATCAGCAAGATGCTAAATTTAGGCCAGGTACAAATTTTTCTGCAAATGTAAATTTTAGTTCTACTTCATATAATAATTATACAAATAGTGGTGTTGGTGCAGGTAATAATGCTGAATACCTTAAAAATACAGCACAGTCTAGTATTTCTTATTCTAAGAATTGGGCAGGAACGCCTTTTTCTATGGCAATGAATCTTAATCATTCGCAGAATTTTGCCGATAGTACAATGAATCTTGGATTGCCTCGCTTGTCGTTTAATGTGCGTCAGATTTATCCGTTACAAAACCCTAATAGAGTAGGGCAGGCAAGATGGTGGGAGAAAATAGCATTGTCGTATAACCTGAATATGGAAAACCGTATAAATGGTAAAGAGGATGTTATTTTTACTAATAAAGGAATTAAAGATTGGAAAAATGGTTTCCAGCATAAAATACCACTTTCAACATCGTTTAACATTTTAAAATATATTTCAATATCGCCTTCGGTAAATTATACAGGAACATTTTATTTGTCGAAAGTAGATAAACGAAATGTACTTAACTCAGCCGGTAAAGATTCTTTGGTGACTGATACTATTAGAGGATTTTATCCTTTGCATCAATATTCGTTTAGTACATCTGCTAGTACAAGGGTTTATGGAATGTACGATTTTGGTAAGAATTCGACTGTTAAAGCAATCCGTCATATGGCAACTTTTTCGATAGGTTTTTCATATACACCTGGTTTCGATCAGTATTATAAGAGTGCGCCTGGAGATGCAACAGGACGACAGTTTTACTCTATGTATGAACAGGGGATATATGGAACTCCAGGGCGAAATGAATCGGGAAATGTCTCTTTTAACTGGGGTAATAATTTGGAGATGAAGGTTAAAAGTAAGAAGGATACTGTAACAGGATTTACTAAAATTAAACTTCTTGAGAGTCTTAATCTTTCTACTTCTTATAATTTGTTAGCTGATTCATTAAATCTTAGTAAGATATCGTTGACAGGTAGAACAAATATCTTAAATACTTTTAATTTAAGTTTTAATGCATCGTTCGATCCTTATTCATATAACAAACTTACAGGTGCTACAATTGCAAAATACGAAGTAAACCAAAGTGGTAATCTTGCTCGACTTACAAATGCAGGGATGAATTTAGATTTCTCGTTAAAGTCTACTCTGTTTGACTCGAAAGAAGATAAAAACAAAAGCGCTAATAGTTCTAATAGGGGGAGAAACTATAGTAATCCTTTTATGAATAATATTGGTCAGAATAGGGGTTTGGGAATAAACAATCAAGAAGAACAACAAATAATAAACAACAACTACTACGAGTATGTTGATTTTAATGCTCCATGGGATTTGTCTATTCGTTATAATATCTCTGTGGCTAAAGTTTTTGATAAGAGTATAATGGATATGGACTCGCGTGTTACGCAAACGTTGAATTTTTCTGGGAATATTAGCTTAACAAGTAATTGGAAGATATCGATGACATCGGGTTGGGATTTTAAACTTAATAAGCTTACATATACTTCGCTTAATATAATGCGCGACCTTGACTGTTGGGAGATGCGTATGTCGTGGGTTCCTTTTGGTCGTTATAAGAGTTACTCGTTCCAGATAAATGTTAAGTCTTCGTTGTTACAAGATCTTAAGATTACTAAGCGAGAAAATTGGTTAGATAATTATTAAAATCAAGTTATAGTAAAGAGATATGAGTGAATGTTAACGAGTATTAATAATAAATTACGAGTTATATAAAAACTCTTATCTCTTAATTTTTCTTCTCTAATAACTATTAATGCCTTACCCAGTTCTCAATAATCTTTAAACCATAAGGTGTAAGAACCGATTCAGGATGAAACTGAATTCCTTTTGTGTCGAATTGCTTATGGCTTAAGGCCATTATTGTACCGTCGTCAGATTTTGCTGTAATGACTATTGTTTCGGGTAAATTTTCAGCTTTTACTGCCCAGGAGTGATATCTGCCGCTTTCAAAAATGTTAGGTACTCCATCGAATAAGTAATCATCATTAACTAAAAGAGTAGTCTCTTTTGAAATTCCGTGATGCACTTGTGGCATATTGAAAATTTGTCCACCAAAAGCTTCTGCAATTGCCTGATGACCTAGGCAAACTCCAAGAATAGGTTTTACTCCGCTATATTTGATTATTATTCTATTTAGACTATCTACATCGGAAGGTAACCCAGGGCCTGGCGAAAGAATTATTTTATCGCATTTTTCGGCTATCTCTTCCCATTTTTCGTTGTTTCTTATAACAGTTACCTTATCGGCAAATTGTTGGCAATAATGTACTAAATTGTATGTAAACGAGTCGAAGTTGTCAATAATCAGAATATGCATCTTAATCCCTTTTTTTCTGCCTTTTATATAATAAATCTTACTATTTTTGGTAGTGCAAATTAACGACAAACCTTTAAATAATAAAAGAAATGAAAAGAATCATTGAAACAAAGAATGCTCCTGCAGCAGTAGGTCCTTATAGTCAGGCTGTAGAAGCCAACGGAACACTTTATATTTCGGGTCAGTTGCCTATTGATCCTAAAACAGGTAAACTTGTTGAAGGTGGTATTGATGAGCAAACTGAGATGGTTTTCAGAAACATTGAAGGCATTCTACACGAGGCAGGATATTCTTTTAACGATGTAGTAAAAATGACTGTTCTGCTAAACGATATGGAAAACTTTGGAGCAATGAATGCTGTTTATGCTCGTTATTATCCAAACGAAAAGCCTGCGCGTGCTGCTTATCAGGTTGCTCGTTTACCTTTAGATGTAATGGTAGAAATAGAGTCTATAGCTGTTAAATAATATTCGATAGAGACAACACATGTGTTATCTCTAGGTATATAAATGAAAAAAGCTCGAATCAATTAAGATTCGAGCTTTTTTATATTTTTAGCTAAAATTATTCAGCAATAATTTCGAAAGAAATAGTAGCACTAACTTCTTTGTGAAGTTTGATAACTGCTTCGTAAGAACCAACTTCTTTAATGTTGTCGCTTTTTACGATAATTTTCTTGCGATCGATGTCAAAACCTTTTTCTTTAAGAGCTTCTGCAATCTGAATGTTGTTTACAGAACCAAAGATTTTACCAGTAGTACTAGCTTTTGCACCAACAGTAAGAGTAACACCCTCTAGTGAAGCAGCTAATTCAACAGCATCATTTTTAACTTTCT
>JAFGOQ010000023.1 GCA_016926405.1 Bacteroidales bacterium | reverse complement strand
GTTGGTTAGAGCATCTGACTGTTAATCAGAGGGTCCTTGGTTCAAGTCCAAGAGAGGGAGCAAAGCCGAAACGAAAGTTTCGGCTTTTTTGTTTTCAACAAAATACTCTACAACAAATCAATCAATACACAACCATTTACATTCATCTATTTTACTTCTCTCCTGTTTTACGAGTTTGGCAATAATTTTTTAATGCTAGTTTCTTGACTCCATTATTTTTCGAGCACAAATACTAAACAGCTCAATTATTAATAGTAAACCACTATTACAACTTATAATAATTATCGTTTTATAAAACACAAGTGTCTTTTTTGTAAACTCCTCATGAGGAGTTTCAGATTTCTCATGAGGAGTTTTAAATTTCTCATGAGGAGTTTCAATTTTCTCATGAGGAGTTTCAATTTTCTCATGAGGAGTTTGTGTTTTTCACACTTGGAGTTAAAAAAAATGTAACCACAAGTAAATTATTCAACAACTAACTTTCCGATCACTCAAGCAATGTCTATCTATTAATAAACAGATATTTCTCTCTTTACCTCCATCCTCTTTTTTTGTAACTTCTGAATCAAAAAAAAAACAGAGATGGATTACCCCGAGAGCAAAAGCATAAAAAACTGGGCCACCGAAGATCGCCCACGCGAAAAACTACTTGAAAAAGGAGTTAACAGCCTAACAAACTCCGAACTACTAGCTATTTTAATACGCTCGGGAACACTAAAAGAGTCGGCAATAGATATTGCAAAGAAAATTATGTCTCTAGCCAACAACAATCTTAACAACCTAGGAAAACTAACAGTAAAAGACTTCACAACCATAAAAGGAGTTGGTCCAACAAAGGCCATCACCCTCATTAGTGCGCTTGAACTAGGGCGTCGTCGAAAATCGGAAACTACCGAACAGCGACAGTTAATACAAGGCAGTCAAACTGTGTTCAATATTTTCTCGCCTATATTATCCGACATTCCACACGAAGAATTTTGGGTACTATTTTTAAACCGAGCAAACAAAGTTATCGACCGCAACAGAATAAGTATGGGAGCCGTTTCGGGAACAATTGTCGATGTTCGAATAATACTTAAAATGGCTGTAGAAAGGCTTTGTTCGGCAATAATTCTGTGTCACAACCACCCCTCGGGCAACTTAACGCCAAGCGAAGCGGACAAAAAACTAACCACAAAAATTAAAAGCGCTTGCGTTTACTTTGATATAACGCTACTTGACCACATAATAATAGGTGATAATCAATATTATAGTTTTGCCGATAACGGAATTTTGTAAGAAAAGAATTTGTCCTTACCTTGTGCCGAATCAAAAAAGTGCATAATGGAGATTATTAATCTTGGAGAAAACAACTCGCTGCTTAACCAGTGCATCTCAGAATTACGAGACATTAATATTCAAAAAGACAGCGCCCGTTTCAGACGAAACCTTGAGCGTTGTGGCGAAATATTCGCTTACGAAATCAGTAAAAAACTAGCTTATCAGACAAAGGAGATACAAACTCCACTAGGTATTGCCCCTATGAATGTTCTAAAAGAACAACCTGTAGTAGCAACCATTTTACGCGCTGGTTTACCTTTACACCAAGGTTTTTTAAACACATTCGACAGAGCCGAGAGCGCATTTATTACCGCCTATCGTAAGCACCATAAAGATGGTAGTTTTACTATTCAGTTCGATCATATTTCGAGTCCATCAACAGAGAACAAAGTTGTTATTTTATGCGATCCAATGCTTGCCTCTGGTGCTTCAATGGTTCAGTCGTACAAAGCAATGATGGAGCAAGGCGAAGCGTCGCATACTCATGCAGTAGCAATTATCTCGTCAAAAGAGGGTGTCGATTACATGAAAAAACATCTTAATTTAAAAAATATCACACTGTGGGTTGGAGCAATTGATCCAGAATTAACAGCAAAATCGTATATAGCTCCAGGCTTAGGCGATGCTGGTGATTTAGCTTTTGGTAGTAAACTTTAATAAAATATATGGCAAAATATCTTCTTGTATTATTTCTTAGCTCGGTAAAATTTGCATTTACCTTTCCTGTTGCTGTTTTCGAATATCATCTTTCATTTTGGGAAACCATCCTAATAACAAACGTTGGTGCAATAATTGGAATTCTGTTTTTTGCAAAACTTTCTACACTTGCTGTATCGGCTATAAAATCAATTAGACTAAGATTTTTTCCAAAACACACACAAAAACAATTAGAAAATAAAAAATATAACTCTAGCAAAAAACGTAAACTGATTAAGTTTAAACTATCGTACGGATTTTGGGGAATAGTATTTTTAACTCCAGTGTTTATTTCAACACCAATAGGAACATTTCTTATTGTTAAATATTTTAAAAGTCAACGCTATTCATTAGCAACGCTTTTCGCCTCGCATTTAGCATGGTCTGTAGCGTTAACACTATCGTTTACACTTGCAGGCGAAACTCTGTTTTAGTCAGCTAATCGCTTAACAAATAACTTATCGGAACACTCGTGAAGCAATTCAACGAGTGTTTTTTGTTTTTTAGGATGAATAAAATTGGGCGACAACTCAACTAATGGCTCAAGTGTAAACATACGCTGATGTAACATTAAATGAGGAATAGTAAGTCGCTCCGACTCCATAACCAAATTATCGTAAAATAAAATATCGACATCGATAGTACGCTCCGAATACTGACTCTTCTTACGAACACGCCCCATCTCCTTCTCTATTTGCTGTGTTGTATCTAGAAGATTAATTGGCTCAAGCATTGTTTCAACTATCACAACCTGATTTAAAAAGTTTTGCTCGTGTTCAAATCCCCATGGCTCCGACTCGTATAACGACGACTTTTGAACAACATCGCCAACTTCTGTCTGAATTAATTTAATTGTTTGGGCAAACAAACTCTTTGTATCACCAATATTTCCTCCAAGTAATAAGTAAACTTTCATAGTTAATTGTTGTCATAGTTAAGCTTACAAAAATATAAATTTGAGCCAAACAATATTTCAGCCATACGGTTAATATTTATATCTTTGACTAAAATGACAAATATTTAACTAAATAAACAAGAATGAGAAAGTTTTTGAAGTACACGCTTGCAACATTTGTAGGAGTAATTGCTGGATTCATAGTAATTCTTCTTATAACCATTGGTTTAATTGGTTCGCTTGCTGCATTAGGAGAAAAAGAGGTTGTTGTTAAAGAAAAATCGACCTTAGTAGTTGATCTTGATCAAGCATTACAAGATCGTGCGTCGGAAAATCCTTTTGAGGATTTCGGCCCATTTAATTTAAATCCAAGCAAGAAAGTAGGATTAAATCAGATTCTTTCGAGCCTTAAAAAGGCTGCTAAAGACAACCGTATAAAAGGTATTTATCTTAAATCGTCTATAGCACCAATTGGTATGGCTCACGCACAAGAAGTGCGCAAAGCTTTATTAGAATTTAAAGAGTCG
Source organism: Bacteroidales bacterium (assembly GCA_016926405.1). Classification (GTDB taxonomy): domain Bacteria; phylum Bacteroidota; class Bacteroidia; order Bacteroidales; family UBA6680; genus UBA6680. Next base: position 9,734 of record JAFGOQ010000023.1, on the reverse strand, counting down.
GGTAAATTTATTATATCTCACGGTAACTATTTTTCGCAAAAAGGTTACTACTTAGCATCGGCTTCTGATAAAGTTTATTTAACACCAACTGGTTCGCTTGACTTTAAAGGTCTTGCAACATATGTTCAGTTTATTAAAGGAACATTAGAGAAGATTGGTATTAAACCAGAGATTATTCGTCATGGTAAATTTAAAGCAGCTGTTGAACCTCTTATTTTAGATAAGATGAGTGATGCCAACCGCGAGCAGAATCTTACTTTTATTACTTCTATCTGGAAAGAAATTACAAAAGAGATCAGCCAAAGTCGTAATATTTCTGTTGAAGAATTAGAACAAATAGCCAACAACCTTAGCATTCGCGACGACAAAACTGCACTTGAATACAAATTTGTTGACCAGCTTAAGTTTAAAAACGAAGTTATTGACGAGCTTAAAGAACTTTGTGATATTAAAAAAGGAAAAAAACTTAGAACAATTTCGGTTGCCGATTATTACAAAGCTCCATTTAAAGATCCAGAGGTTAAAGGCTTAGCAAAAGACAAAATTGCTATTATCTATGCTCAGGGAACTGTAATTGACGGCGAAGGTGATATATATTCTATAGGATACGAAAATATTCCTGAAGCTATTAGAACAGCAGCCGAAGACTCAACAATTAAAGCTATTGTTTTACGTGTTAACTCGGGCGGTGGTAGTGCATTAACAAGCGAAATTATCTGGAACGAAGTAAACAAAGCAAAAGCTGTTAAACCAGTTATTGCATCAATGGGTAACTATGCAGCTTCGGGTGGATACTATATTCTTTGTAACACCGATCGTATTATTGCCGAGCCTACAACTCTTACTGGATCAATTGGTGTTTTTGGTGTTATTATGACTGGCGAAAAGCTTCTAAAGAAAACTTTAGGTTTATCGTTTGACCATGTTAAGACTAACGATCATGCCGATTTTGGTGGTGCAGCAATGCCATTCCCTCTATTCGGAGCTATCGCTTCACGCGATCTTACTCAACAAGAAAAAGACATTATTCAAACAGGCGTTGAGCAGGTTTACGATATATTTGTTTCGCACGTTGCCGAAGGAAGAAAAATGACTAAAGAGGCTGTTGACGCTATTGGTCAAGGACGTATTTGGAGTGGAACATCGGCTTTAGAATTAGGTTTAGTTGATGAACTTGGCGGACTTAGAAGAGCAATTGAAGTAGCTAAAGAGAAAGCTGGTGTTGATAAATATAGAATTGTTGAATATCCTAAGCAAAAGGATGCTATGGAAGAGTTTATTAAAAACTTCTCTACAAGCGCTCAAACAAAATTACTTGAAGTTCAATTAGGATCGCAGTATCCAATGTTTAAAACTCTAGAACAAGCAAAAGAGTATTCTGGAATTCAAGCAAGAATGCCATATATTATGGAGATATACTAGTAGAAAAACAATTTATTTAAGTTTACAGAGAGAGGGCATTTTGTTCTCTCTCTTTTTTGTTGATAATAGTAAATACTCCATTAGTCCAATTTCAATTGGATTGTTAACCTCTCTTTTATACCTTTACCATTTAAAACGAAAAAATTTTCCTTACAAAATAATATTAATGAAGCTTCTACGAATAGTCTTACTTTTTCCTCTAGCAGGTATATATTGGTTTATCACCACTACAAGGAATATTCTTTTCGACATAGGAATTCTACCAAGCGAAACATTCGAAAAACCTATTATTTGCATTGGTAATTTATCAACTGGAGGAACAGGAAAAACTCCACACACCGAATATTTAATAAAGCAACTAAAAGACAAGTTCAATGTAGCTGTTCTTAGCCGTGGCTATCGCCGCAAAACAAAAAACTTTATTCTGTCAACATCAAAATCTACAGCACAAGAAATTGGCGATGAGCCACGACAGATGAAACAAAAGTTTCCACAAATAACAGTTGCTGTTGATGCCGACAGAAGAAACGGTGTAAAAGAGATATTAAAAAATGAACCAAATACAGATCTGATTTTACTCGACGATGCCTTTCAGCACCGTTATGTTAAACCCGACTTCTCGATTCTTCTAACAGATTTAAATAATATCTACACTAACGATTACATTCTTCCTGCTGGTAATCTGCGCGAGAGCCGAAGAGGTATGAATCGTGCAAAATATATTATTGTAACTAAATGCCCTGAAAATTTTAATGCCTTAGACCGCCAAAAAGTAATCGATTCGATAAGATTAAAAAAAGATCAACAGATATTTTTCACCTCATACCAATACAAAAAAGCAGTTAACTTATGGGACAATAAAAAGGTTGTTGAACCATTTGAATTAATAGACAATAAAACAGATGTGTTATTAATAACTGGCATTGCTAAACCAAAGCCAATTGTAAAATACCTTCAGAAATTTACAACCAACATTAAACATATCTCGTTTTCTGATCATCATGAGTTTAGTGAAAAAGATTTAGAAAAAATAACTGATGCATACGCTAATTTAGTAAGCGAAAAACGTATTATTATAACAACTGAAAAAGATGCTCAAAGACTATCAATATTAATGAAAAAGTCGCACGACTATATCTATTATCTGCCTATTGAAGTTATCTTTACAGACAATAACGAAGAAATATTTATTAATCAAATCATAAAGCATGTTAGCTCAAATAAAAAGTACAGCAGAGTTTATTAAAGCCGAGACATCTAACTTCGCACCCGAAGTAGGAATTATATTAGGAACAGGCCTAGGAGGTTTAGTTAAAGAAATTGAAATTAAATACGAATTGCCTTACGATAAAATTCCTAATTTCCCTGTCTCTACTGTTGAAGGACATAGCGGAAGACTTATTTTCGGTATTCTAGGCGGTAAAAATGTTGTTGCTATGCAAGGACGTTTTCACTATTACGAAGGTTACGATATGAAACAGGTTACTTTCCCTGTTCGCGTATTAAAATATTTAGATATTAAGCGTCTATTTGTTTCGAACGCTAGTGGTGGTGTTAACCCTAATTTCGAAATTGGCGATCTTATGATTATTAACGATCATATTAACTTTTTCCCAGAGCACCCACTTCGCGGACGCAACGATAACCAGTTAGGAACTCGTTTTCCTGATATGAGCGATGCATATAATAGAGAATATATCGACAAGGCTCACGCTATTGGAAAAGAGCTTGGCTACAAACTTCAGGAGGGTGTATATGCTGGCGTTTCGGGTCCTACTTTTGAGACTCCTGCTGAGTATAAATTTTTCTTCATTGCCGGATCTGATGCTGTTGGTATGTCAACAGTGCCCGAGGTAATTGTTGCTCGCCACATGAAGATTCCTGTTTTTGCAATTTCTATTATTACCGACCTTGGTGTTCCTGGTAAAATTGTTGAAGTAACTCACGAAGAAGTTCAACAAGTTGCTGCAAAAGCCGAAGAGAAGATGACTAAAATTATGACTAAGCTTATAGCCGAATTGTAACAAATACTTATAAAGCATTTACAACCCATTTCGATAATTCGGAATGGGTTTGTTATTGATGCTTTACAAATTCATAATTTATTGAAATTAATACAAACAGCTACTAACACAATATATTTCAAATTTACTTAAACGGATAAACAGCAACGAAAGCTTCTTTGTAAACTTCGTTTTCCCCAGCTTCGGAATAAAGAGAGAACACTATAAAATAGATTCCTGCATTTATTCTGGAATAATCATCAAGCATCCCATCCCAATAAAGTTTTCCTTGCAACGATAATGACAACCCATTAAAAGCTCTGGCAACAAAAACTCCGCTACTATTATAAACCTTAGCTGTTAAGCGCCAATCAGGAGAATTTACTTTGTACGAAATTTCCAGCCTATCTTCAAAACCATCGTTATCGGGCGAAAAGCGTTTATTATCAATACTTATTGTTTTATCTATTAAAGTTTCTTCATCAATATTATAATGCGAATTCTCCAATCCCGGCGTAGCGAAACCTACAGACTGAGCAGCTGAATGCCAATTATCTTTATTATTAGTTGGCTTAAGTGGGTTTATTCGCTCAAGAGAGACTCCCTCTGTGTTATCAATAAAAGCAAAATGCATGTTATTTGAATAGCTAAATTCATCAATAACAACATCATCTATATTTAATAAAACAACATAGCCACTATTATCATTAAAGCTTGGAAACTTATTGCACTCTACAAATAAAGAATCGTTTGATGATGAGTAAAAACTCTGAACATTAAAAATATCGGGGCACAAAACTATATATTCATTTGGAAAAATAAACTTTTCATTCGTCTCAAAATCAATAACCGACGATAGTTCCATATCATCGTTATATGTTCCCAACTTAAGAGTTGACATATCGAATATATTATCTGAATTATTGTAAATTTCAACAAAATCGTCGCCATCAGGATATGGATTAAACAAAATCTCATTAATAACAACTTCGTTTATTTTAGGTGTTTCGCTAAAAAACAACTTAAGATTTTTGTCAACTACAATCTTATTTCCACACCAGTCGGTTATATTTGGATCAACATTTATATTGTAGAAAATCCCTTTATCAAACGACTGTTGAAAAGTAATCTGACAACATGATAAGTCGTTTGTATATTCAACAACTGAAGGCTTTTGCAAAACATCGCTTTCTATAATTATTTTGGTTTTAATATTTGTGTCAATAGGTTCGGAAAATTGCAACAACAAACTTTTCTGATCTACAATCTTAAAATCAATAATTGACGGAGCCACAATATCAGGATTACTCTTGCTTACTGAATTCGCGCTACCAACAGTCAAACTATCTCTTGATTGAATCCAATTATCGTTTGTAAAACTATTGTTTAATAAATCGACACGCTCAAGCGAAAACCCCTTATCTGTTTTGTTATTATAAAAATCGCCGTCGTATTTAGTAAGGTCTATTAATTTATTGTTACAGATTAGTTTTACAATATCACCCTCGGCCGACAGTGAAGGAAGATTACTAGTAATCCATGGCTCGCCATGCTGAAGAGCCCAGTCGAGACCACTTTCTGATACTATAACAGAATACGATTTTGGTGCTATTTCTTTAGGTGTTAGACCTGCGAATTCATCTCCCACTTGTATTTCACAACCACTACCATCGATAGTAAAATTACTATTATTATAAACTTCAATAAACTCTCGCTGACCACTTGCTGGATTGTACATAATCTCCGACAACGAAAAATCGCGAAACTCTGGAACTTTGCTTTTTATAACAGTAATTACAGAATCGGACTCGTTACCTCCAAAATCGAAAAACTTAATAGCTAATGCTTTCGTTCCTGGTATTGTTGAATTCCAATTTACAGTGATATCTTTAAGATTATTGCTCCAAGTATACTCTTCAATATTTACATTATCAATTAATAAACAAGAGTCATTAAATTGTGAAGTATCAACAGCTTCATTAAATTCAATTCTTAATTCCGACGAGCTTGCAATTGCTTTTTCAATCTTTGCAGGCAGATCAAATATGGAAAAGCGAAGGTTATCAACCCATAATTTACTGGCTGACTCTTCTGTAAATCGATAATTTAATATACAACTATCTATTACTTGCAACCATTTGTTTTCTACTTGCCCAACAAAAATCTGCGGCTTACTGTCGTTTAAATTATCCACATAAAGATTCAGAATACCATGTCGGCTAAGCGAAATATTTAAACGTGCAGATTCCGATTCCTGCCATTTGTAGCTTGACGCAAGAAGTTTTTTTACACTTCCTTTGTTATTAACCGACCAAATATTCAACATATCATCGGTTCCTGTATAATTTACGCCAATAACAATTTTTTCTAAGCTACTATCGCATAATTCTATAAACCAACAATTATTTGCATCAACAGTCCAATCGCCACTTTTAATATCCATACTCCAGTTCCAATCCCCACTATTTACAATCACTCTGCTATTGTCTAAGCAATAACTACTAACACCTTCGTCGTTAACAACATTGTGCTTCAGCGAATTATTTCCTGCTATAGGCAATACCTGCGAAATAGACCAATCGCCATCAGACATTTTTGTTGGATACGACTCAAAATCTTCATCTAGAAATATTGACACAAAAGGAGAAACAAAAGAGCTATATTCAACAATATTTTGAATACTATTAGAATATGCCGAATAACTAATTTTTCCCAATTCAACAGTTGGTTTAATAACAAGAATATTACTTACCCCATTATTCATATCAATTGGTTGAGTGGCTTTATTAGTAATATTTTCGCCCTTAATACTTATACTTTCTTTAAAATCGACATCTATATTATTATCATTATCGAGTGCTACTATCCTTGTTTTAATAGAATCGGCGGGATTTAAAAATCCCAACAAATTGGTAAAACATAACTTATTTGCAACAACATCAAGTTGAATAGTATCGGAGATATTATCGGTATTAACAGATTCTAAAAACTGAGATCCTTTTGCATAAGCAGAAATATCGGAACAATAAAATGAGAGCAATTGCCCATCATCAATTACATTATTAACCTTAATTACAAAAAACAGTTGTTTACAATTATCGCTTGCAACTGCAAGAACACCTTTTTGAAACTCTATAAAGAGATTACTCTTTCGCACAGAAAATTTTAAAGAATAATTATATCCATACTCATCTGTCACCTTCACCGAATCAATAATCTCACGTAAATCAACATCATCAATAACACTATTAAAAACAACAGATTTAACAACTGTTGATAGAGTATCTGTTTTCTTTATATCGGATATTTTAAATGGGAAGACATTAAAAAAATCATCGTTAAACTTTTGCGAACTGATAATATTATTGCTGCCTTCATTAACTATTTCAACAACAGAATTAGCATCGCCAATAAAAATTGGTTCGGTAAGAAGAGTATTTCCTCCTTGTGGTTTAATTAAAAAAATATGAAATCCAGCCTTGTTAACTTTAATATTACTCATAACAAAACCATTGTCGCTGTAATGTTTTTCCCATAGAGGCTGTATCTCTCCATCGCCCGATTCAGTTTTTACAGAAATATCGCCTGAATAATTTTTGTCAATATTCTGGTACTTGTCAAATGCCTTTATCTCTATTTCGAAAGGATGTTGTAAGCCAACAACTTTAGGAATACTTGTAATTTCAAATACTGTAGCAACAACATTAAAAGTAAATTTATGAGAAACAATATCGTTTTCTAAAGAATCAATAATGTCAGAAGAGGCATCAGTTGAAACTATAGATATATGTTTTTTCAATTTTAAATAGGCTTCCAATTGATCTTCAAAACTATTTGAATTTAAAACCCCTGTAACAGAAACTATCGACGAATCGCCAATATCAACAACTAACGGAGACGCTTTAAAATTGAACTGTATTTTATCTATATCATTAATTACATTACAATCCAATTTACGATTGTTTAAATAGACTCTATAATCTTTAAAAAGAGTATTGCTCTGCAAGTTACTCTTATCAAGAGAAAAACTTAATATCTCAGTTATCTTAGTATCGGCGGGGTTATCTTTTATATAAAAATCTAACAAAGATATTTCTTCACCAATATTATCTATGGTAATTACCGATTCGTTAACATAATCGTAAATTGCCCCAATAACAGATTGATTTTCTTCGGGTGGAATAATATTCTCAGTGGTTGATATCTCTACATCATCTATTTTAAGAATACCACTACCCGATGTCTCTCGGCTTAAATTATCCCATCCAATAATTCTAATATTGGCTTCAGAGAGTTCATCAAAATCAGAAATAACAAAATCGAAATCAACCATTGTATTTGCCTCTAAATTGGCTTGGCCTACTACTTCGCCATTAATTGTTATTGTTATTGCCGAGGGACCCGCACCTGTTGAATAAACACTACATTTAAGACGACTAATATTAAACGATCCTCCCGAAATTGTAAAATAATAATACTTAGCCTCATCAACAGATTGCTTATACCATCCACCCGACGATTGAACATAAGGCTCGTTAACAAAATAACTCCCTGCTGAACTTTGAGTAGGAAATTCGCTTTCAGGACTATTACCTGTTGATATAAGAAAGTCGGAACAACTTATATGATCAACATTAACACTAGGCGTCGAAAAATCGTCGCCATCAAAACTGTAAACAACTTCCTGCGAAAGGGCAATATTTAACATTGCAACATTTATTATCGCAAAAAAGAACATTTTTTTCATACTCGAATTATTTGCAAATAACTAACTTTGAAAGCTAAATAATTTACAAAAAGAAATTCAAAAAGGGAATAGTTACAATACGTTACACATAATAAGTATTGAATTGTAACACGTAGAAAACTAAACTAATATAAGGTATGAAAATAGCAGTTGTAGGAGTAACAGGATTGGTTGGCACAGAAATGCTTAAAGTTCTTAAAGAGACAAATTTCCCTGTAACAGAATTAATTCCTGTTGCATCTGAAAAGTCTAAAGGAAAACAAATTGAATACAATGGTAAAACTTATTCGGTTGTAACATTAGCCGAAGGAATAGCGGCAAAACCTGAAATAGCATTATTTTCGGCTGGTGGTGACATTTCAAAAGAGTGGGCTCCTAAATACGCCGAAGCAGGCATAACAGTAGTAGATAATTCGTCGGCATGGAGAATGGATGCAAACAAAAAGCTAATTATACCAGAGATTAATGCAAATATCCTGACTACTAACGACAAGATAATTGCAAATCCAAACTGCTCGACAATCCAGATGTTGGCAGCAATTGCTCCATTAAATGATAAATATAAGATTAAAAGATTAGTTATATCAACATACCAATCGATAACAGGCACTGGAGTTAAGGCTGTTAAACAACTCGACGACGAACGAAATGGCATTGAAGCAACAAAAGCTTATCCACACAGAATAGACAAAAATTGTATTCCTCAATGCGATGTGTTTACCAATAATGGCTACACTAAAGAAGAGATGAAGCTTGTTAACGAAACGCACAAAATATTAAATAATTATACTATTGGTGTTACTGCTACTGCTGTGCGTGTTCCTGTTGTTGGCGGACACTCTGAAGCTGTTAACATTGAATTTGAAAACGAATTTGACATTAACGATGTGTTTAATATTTTACGAAACACTAAAGGAATTATTGTTGAAGATGACATTGCAAATTCTGTTTATCCTATGCCTATAAATTCTAAAGATAAAAACGAAGTATTTGTTGGCCGTATTCGCAGAGATTATTCAAATCCAAAAACATTAAATATGTGGATTGTTGCCGATAACTTAAGAAAAGGTGCTGCAACAAACACTATTCAAATTGCACAATACTTAGTTGACAATAAACTAGTATAAGCAAAATAATAAACACTAAAAAAATGGCTAACAATATATTGATTAGCCATTTTTTTATTCGCTTATATTATAATTTAACACACAAAGGGCAAAGTTACATTAGTACAAAAAGCTATTGTAAGGAAACCTAATAGCATGAATATCTTTAACATTCTGATATATCATCTCTTTAAATTCTTCCAGATTAGTTCTATCTGTTGCCGAAATAAAAATTGACTTAACATTCTCTTTACTCATCCAGCTTTTTTGCCATTCCTCAAGCGAGATATTTTCGCGTGTGGCTGGTGTTAAATCATCATCTTCCTTCTTAACATACTCAAAGGCATCAATTTTATTAAAAACCATATATGTAGGCTTTAAACTAGAATCAATCTCCTTAAGAGTCTCGTTTACAATATCTATTTGATCTTCGAAATTAGGATGCGAAATATCTAC
>JAFGOQ010000022.1 GCA_016926405.1 Bacteroidales bacterium | reverse complement strand
GAGCGTTTTTACGTTTTTAAAAAGCTTTAATTTTTCTGATATTTTCTCTCTATAGTTAGCAAAATATTGCTGATGAGCGGTTCCAATATTTGTAAAAATCCCATAATCGGGTTTTATAATTTCCTGCAAATTAACCATCTCTCCCACCTTAGAAATTCCTGCCTCAATAAGGTAGTAATCACTATCTACATCGGCCAAACTAATAGATAACGGCACACCAATTTGCGAATTATAACTTTTAGGGCTTCTGAATATTTTATGCGAAGACGATAATAGAGCCGACAACCACTCCTTTATTATTGTTTTCCCGTTTGAACCTGTAATAGCAATAACAGGATTCTTTAAATTTGAACGATAAACAATAGCTAACTCCTGAAGAGCAACAACTGTATCATTAACAAACAAAAAGTTAGCTTTGGAGATAAATTCGGTATTAACACTCTCGGAGACAACAAAATTAACAACGCCCATTTTAAGCAGTTGACCAATATAATTATGTCCATTGTCTTTTTCGGAATTAATGCAAAAAAACAAAACCCCATTAGGATCAACCACCTTTCGGCTATCGAAAACTAACCTAGAAATAGTTTGATTAGGTAATGCTATTTTACTATCGCTCTTAACAATAGAGGATATCTGATTAATTGTATAATTTATCATCTACGAAATATAAAACCTAAAATTAAAACATCTTCACGATGTTTTAAGGTATTTGACTCAAAAAGATGGTCTCTAAACTCTTTTTCTTCCTATTTTATATCTTACTACGAAAAAACTAACAGCATTATTTACTAAACTCATTAAAACATTCCCTGCATAATGGTTCATATTCGTTTCGTTCGCCTAATAAAACTCGGCTCTCTTCGGCCGAAAGACGATGCGAAAATTGAGCTAGGCTTCCGCACTGCATACAAATAGCATGAACTTTGGTAACATATTCGGCAACAGCCATAAGATCGGGAATAGGGCCAAAAGGCTTACCCTTAAAATCCATATCTAAACCAGCAACAATAACTCTAATGTTTTTCTTAGCCAAAGTATTACAAACATCAACAAGGCCACCATCAAAAAACTGAGCTTCGTCTATTCCCACAACATCAACATCGTCATCGGCCAATAATAGAATGTTAGCAGAGTTTTCAACAGGAGTACTTCTAATAGTAGAAGAGTTATGAGAAACAACTTCATTAACAGAATAACGAGTGTCTATAACAGGCTTAAAAATCTCAACCTTCTGTTTTGCAAATTCAGCCCGTTTTAATCGTCTAATCAACTCTTCTGTTTTGCCAGAAAACATCGATCCAGCAATAACTTCAATCCACCCCCTATGTCTATCTTGTTTACTATTTTTCTCCAAAAACATTACAACTATTTTTAGTACTTTTACAATTAGAAAAGTTTTAAAATTAACTGATTTTTATTCCTATAAAAATTGTTTTATCAACAACCTTAAAAAATTAATGTAAAAAATGGATAGCAAGGCCAAACTAAAACCACTTATCGAACACATAAACAATCTATTATCAACATCAATAGAAATTAATAATTTAGATGTTTTTTCTGATATTGAGAGAGATCTTTTACTCGAGAAAATTAGATTGGCTTACAATACTTGTCTTAACCTGAAGATAAATAAAATTAATCCTGAAGTTTCAATAGAAGACAACTTTGAAACACTACAGGAAGAAATAATAAAAGAGCCAATAATAATTCATGTTGTCGAAAAACCTGAACCTGTAGAAATAATTACTGAAAATATTACTCAGCCAAAAGTAACAGAAGTAAAAGAAGTAAAAGAAGTAAAAGAAGTAAAAGAAATAACAGAAATAAAGGAAAAAACCAAGAAAGTTGAAGAACTTATTGAGAGTTCAACTATCAACTATCCTATAATTGAAAATACTGAGATTATTCATAATACAACAGAAATAAAAGAACCTAAAACTATTGCCGATAAGTTTAAGTCGTCGAAAACAATAAACGACACTATATCGCAATACATTAACAAAACAGATCTTCAAAGCCTAGCCAAACAACAAAAAATTGACGATTTAAATAGAGCCTTTGGAGTAAACGACAAATTTAGATTTGCTAACTCTCTTTTTGATGGCAACATTCAATTGTTTAACCAAACAATTTGGGATATTAATTTAATGGCAAATATTGACGAAGCTATTATTTATATTAGCGATAATTACAAATGGAATACCGACGACAAAACAGTTCAAGAATTTATAATGATTTTACAACGCAGATTTAAATAATTATGGGCAAATTATATATAGTACCTACACCTATTGGAAACCTCGAAGATATTACTTTAAGAGCAATAAGAATTCTCAAAGAAGTTGATATTATTTTAGCCGAAGACACAAGAAAAACAAAGATTTTACTAAACCATTTACAGATAAGTAAAACTGTTTATTCGCATCATAAATTCAACGAACACAAATCAACAGAAGCCTTAATTAGAGACCTTCAAGGAACACAAACTTTTGCATTAGTTAGCGATGCTGGAACACCTGCTATTTCTGACCCTGGCTTTTTTCTTGTCAGAGAATGTGTGAAAAATGATATAGAAATTGAGTGTCTTCCCGGAGCTACTGCATTTGTCCCTGCGCTGGTAAACTCAGGATTACCTTGCGACAAATTTGTATTCGAAGGTTTTTTACCTCAGAAAAAAGGACGTCAGAAACGATTAACAGAGTTATCAACAGAAGAGCGAACAATTGTTTTTTATGAATCGCCACACAGAATAATAAAAACTTTAACTCAAATAAAAGAGTTTTTCAACGACGATAGAGAAGTTTGCGTTTCGCGCGAACTGACAAAAATTCACGAAGAAAATGTTCGAGGAACTATTTCTGAAGTTATTGAATATTATTCGAACAAGACTATTAAAGGAGAAATTGTACTTATTGTTGCTGGATTAAAACCAGAAAACAATAAGCACAAAAAATATAAAGACGAAGAATAGATATTAAAACGGGGTCTGATCGTCGTCAAACGATGTATTAGCCCCCATTCCTTGCGGAATACTATCAAACTCTTGCATAGGATTAATATTCCCAGAATTCAATTTGGAAGTAAATGTCTTTACGGCAGGCGCTGAATTAACAGCTCCAAAACCAAACTCATCAATAGACTCTTCAATATCGACAAACTTAGCAAGTTCGTTTCTAAATCGAAGCTGAACAGAATCAGTAGCACCATTTCTGTGCTTTGCAACAATTATTTCAGCAATACCTTTTAACGAATTTCCCGCTTCGTCCTGATCTTGCCCGTAATATTCAGGACGATGAATAAACATAACCATATCGGCATCCTGCTCAATCGCACCCGATTCGCGAAGGTCGGAAAGTTGTGGACGTTTATCGCCACCACGAGTCTCTACCGAACGATTTAACTGCGAAAGAGCAATAATTGGAACATTCAATTCTTTTGCAATTCCCTTAAGCGATCGCGATATCATACTTACCTCTTGCTCACGATTACCACGTGTTTCAGGCGGACCTGTCATAAGCTGCAAGTAGTCAATAATAATTATCTGAATGTCGTATTGCTGCTTCAATCGACGAGCTTTAGCACGGAATTCGAAAATTGAAATACCGGGAGTATCATCAATGTATATTGGTGCATTCTCAAGATTCTTAATCTTAGTTTCTAACTGAGTCCACTCATGAGGTTGCAAAGTTCCTTTTTTTAGCTTTTCAGCCTGAAGCTCTGTTTCACTAGCGATAAGACGCATAACAAGCTGTACAGAAGCCATCTCAAGCGAAAAAATCGAAACTGCTTTATTAAAACCAACAGCCATATTTCGTGTCATCGAAAGCACAAATGCAGTTTTACCCATCGCAGGACGAGCTGCAATAATAAGCAAATCGGAAGGTTGCCATCCAGAAGTTAACTTATCAAGTTTTGTAAATCCTGATGGAACGCCACTTAATCCATCACCTTTTTTGGAGGCATCTTCAACCATTTTAACAGCCAACTTCAATAAAGGCGTAATTTTAGAAACATCTTTTTTAATGTTTCCCTCAGCTATTTTAAAAAGAGCGGCTTCCGAATAGTCTAACAAATCGTCGACATCAATAGAATCGTCAAACGATTTTTCCTGAATATCGGAAGCAACACGAATAAGTTCGCGCTGAATATATTTTTGAGCAATAATTCGGGCATGATGCTCGGCATGAGCCGACGAAGCAACCATAGTTGTAAGCTGGGCTAAATACGCTGCACCACCACAAATTTCAAGTTTTCCACGCTTACGAAGATCCTCTGTAACTGTCAATAAGTCGATAGGCTGTAGCTTATTCGACAAATCGAGTACAGAACGATAGATTTCGCGGTGCGTATCTTTGTAAAAACTATCAGGTATAAGAAGATCCATTACACTTACAACAGCATTCTGCTCTAACATAATTGCTCCAAGAACAGCTTCCTCAATGTCAACAGCTTGAGGTGGTATTTTACCTAATTCAGAATTTGTATTTTGCTTTTTGTATTTATAATCTTTTCTTTCTACCATTGCATTGTATTTTGCTACAAAAATAGAAATTCAGATTGTTACCAAACAAAAGAATCTATCTCAATTGTAAACATTAATAAATTGTTTTTAACCTCGGTTGTTAATAACATATCCAAATAAAAAAATATTGATTACTTTTCCTCATGTTTTTAAACTTTCAACACTAAGATGATTATATACCCAAATGCAAAAATTAATATTGGACTAAATATTACGGAAAAGAGAACTGATGGTTTCCATAATATTGAAACCATTTTCTATCCAATAAATCTATGTGATATTATAGAATTTGAAGAAAAAAAAATTGGTAAAACAATACTTGAAACAAGCGGTGGAAAATTGGATATTTTGCCCGAAGAGAATATTATATTAAAAGCCTACAATAAAATTAAGGAGTTTAATAATATTCCTGAATTACATTTTTACCTTCATAAAATTATCCCCAGTGGTGCAGGATTAGGAGGAGGATCGTCTGATGCATCGGCAGTAATAAACGCTCTAAACAATCATTTTAATTTATCGATAAACAAGTTAGAGCTGCACAAAATTGCTCAAGAATTAGGTAGTGACTGTCCATTCTTTTTAGAGAATATACCTATGCTTGGAAAAGGTAAGGGAGAATTATTAACTCCAACCGACATTAATTTAAAAGGGTATTACATTGTAATTGTCAAGCCAAATATATTTATCAGCACAAAAGAAGCCTACGAGAATATCACACCACGAAAAAGTAATTTTGATCTTACAGCACTTTATCAACATAGTGTTGATAACTGGAAAAATATTGTTAGAAACGATTTTGAAGATAACTTACCAAGTAAGTTCAGTGAGATTCACCAAATCACGAAAACACTATATTCTAATGGAGCTAAGCTCGCAATGATGAGTGGTAGTGGCTCAAGTGTTTTTGGAATTTTTGAAGAGATTCCTTTAAAAGAAATGTTTCTCGATAAGGATTATTTTATCTGGAAAGGAGAGTTATAAAAAAAGCCGGCTAAGCCGGCTTTTTTCTATTCTAATTCAATCATCATTCCACCTTTTGGAATAGATTGACCTTTTACTACGTGTATCTTTTTAACAATTGCATCTTTAGGAGCAAGAATCGAATTAATCATCTTCATTGCCTCAAGAAGCATTATTAGCTCACCCTTTTTAACTTCTTGTCCCTCTTTAACAGGAATGTCAACAACAGTTCCTGGAATATACGAAACAATATTATTATCGTTGTGAGCTTCCCATTTTTTTCTGTTCTTATAACCCTTTGTGATTTTAGTTTCGTACGAAGCTCCTAATACAGTAATTGTATGCGATTCTTCAGATAAATTAAAATCAGCAGCATTGTTATCGTGAACAAACATTGGTTTATCTTTACTCATATCAACAATATTTTAAAATGGAGGAACTCCATGTTTACGAGCTGGAGCAATAACTTCTTTATTAGCAGAAATCTCGATGGCATGTAATAAGAACTTACGAGTTTCCTCTGGCTCAATTACAGTATCGATATAACCTTTAGCTGCGGCAACATATGGATTAGCAAATTTCTCTTTATATTCAGCAACTTTCTCCTTACGGAATTCTTCAGGATTTTCAGCCTCCATAATCTCCTTACGGAAGATAATGTTTGCAGCACCTTCAGGTCCCATAACAGCGATTTCTGCTGTAGGCCATGCAAATACAAAATCGGCACGTAAGTGACGCGAGTTCATTGCAATATATCCACCACCATAAGCTTTACGAAGAATCACAGTAATTTTTGGAACTGTAGCTTCAGAGAAAGCATAAAGTAATTTAGCACCATGACGGATAACACCAGCATGCTCTTGATCAACACCAGGAAGATATCCAGGAAGATCTTCAAGAACAACTAAAGGAATATTAAAGGCATCGCAGTAACGGATAAAACGAGCAGCTTTGTCTGACGAATCACAATCTAAAACACCTGCCATAACAAGTGGCTGATTAGCAACAAAACCAACTGTATCACCATTCAATCGACCAAAACCAATAACCATATTTGCAGCCCAATGCTTCTGAACTTCAAAGAAATCAGAATCATCAACCAAAGCACAAATTACGTCACGAACGTCGTATGGCTTAGATGGATCATCAGGAACAATATTATCAATTTTAACACCTTTCTTAGGTAATTGTGGTTCGAAACGAAGAGCTTTCTTAGTATTATTCCAAGGAATAAAAGTAATAAGTTTCTTAATTTGATCGAAACACTCTAACTCATTCTTTGCGTAGAAATGAGCATTTCCAGTAACTTCGCTATGAACACGAGCACCACCTAATTCCTCTTTAGAGATTTCCTCTCCTAAAACCGATTTAATAACCTCTGGACCTGTAATGAACATATTTGAAATATTATCCACAACAAAAACGAAGTCTGTCAAAGCAGGAGAATAAACAGCGCCACCAGCACAAGGGCCTAGTATCACTGAAATTTGAGGAATAACACCAGAAGCCATAGTATTACGGTAAAAAATTTCACCATAACCAGCTAAAGAATTAACTCCCTCTTGAATACGAGCACCACCCGAGTCGTTAATACCAATTAATGGAATACGCATTTTTATAGCGTGATCCATAATCTTAGTAATTTTACGAGCATGCATCAAACCAAGCGAACCTCCAGCAACAGTAAAATCCTGCGCAAAAATAGCTACAGGAGAACCATAAATAGTTCCTGTACCAATAAGCACGCCATCACCGTGAAGCACTTTTGTTGCCATTCCGAAATCACGTGCTTCATGCTCAACGAATAAATCGTATTCATGAAATGTTCCTTCGTCTAGCAATGCTAAAATTCTCTCGCGAGCAGTAAGTTTACCAATTGCTTTTTGCTTAGCTATGGCTTTTTCTCCACCACCCAGAGAAGCCTGTTCTGTCTTTTTCTTTAATTCAAGAATCTTCTTTTTTAAAGGCATAATTTATTAGTTTAGTTTCTAATAAAACTCTCTCGATTTTATATTCGAAAGAAGATTTTAACTCTGCAAGATTACAAAAAAGAATCTTCTGTCGAAAATTTTCTTCCATAAATCAGCAACCCTGCATGTTTAATATATTAATATTCAAGTTATTACTATTTAGGAGCTTTACGATACAACCAAACACCAATAACAGCAAATAAAATATTCGGTATCCACACTGCTATTGCTGGTGGCAAAGAGCCTCCAACAGCAAACATTGCAGTAAAACGCATGAACAGAATATAAGTAAAACTTATTAATAATCCTATTCCAATATTAAGTCCCATACCTCCGCGAGTTTTTCTCGAAGATAATGTTACTCCTATTAACGCTAATATAAAAGTAGAAAAGGGATAAGCAAATCGAGAATATCGTTCAACTTCAAACTCTTCTACAGTTGCACCTTGCATCTTCTGAGCTTCAATATATTGTTTTAACTCATAATTATTCATTCCTTGAACAAAAGCTTTTCGAGTGGTTAAATCAGAAGGCATTACATTTAATGTTGTATCCATTGAATATCCTGAAGTAACTATTTCCTTAGAATTTTCGAAAGTTCTAATATAATAATTATGAACAGTCCATTTAGTCTTTGCTGTATCCCACTTAGCATAATCGCAAATTAATTTCGATTTCAGATTTCCATTTTCAAATTTTTCAATTGACAAATCCTTAGCTATATCGTTATAAGAATTAAAATTTGACAAATACAAAAACACATCTGGCTCTATCTGTCTATGCAAATCAACAGCATCAACTTTAGCATTAGGTTTAACATAAGTCCACTCAAACTCTAAACGATTTTTATTAGCAGGAGGAATAATATAACCAGACAATAAAAATGATAAAATTGCAAGAAAAGCCGAGGCTAAAAAATACGGCCACATTAGTCGTTTAAAACTTACTCCAGATGATAGAATAGCAATAATCTCGGTATTATATGCCATTTTTGAGGTGAAAAATATTACCGATATAAATATAAATAACGAACTAAACAGATTGGCGAAATACGGTATGAAATTTAAGTAATAACTAAATATTATCTCCTTAAGAGGGGCATTATATTTATAAAAATCATCCATTTTTTCGGCATAGTCAAAAACTACGGCAATACTAATTATCAATCCAATTGAAAAAAAATAGGTACCAATAAATTTCTTAATAATATACCAATCAAGTTTATGTATCGCTAGTTTCATAGTCTTCTCGAAAGCTTTTCTACCATTATATTTTTCCAGGCTTTAAATTCACCTGTCTCAATTTTTTTACGTGCCTGATCAACCAAATCTAAATAAAAGGCCAAGTTATGCATACTTGCAATTTGTCCACCTAAAAGCTCTTTCGCATTGAATAGATGTCTAACATAAGATTTAGAATAAAAAGTATCCACAAATGACGTTCCGTTAGGATCAAGAGGAGAAAAATCGTTTTTCCACTTAAGGTTTTTTATATTAATAATACCTTCACTAGTAAACAACATTCCGTTTCTTCCGTTTCGTGTAGGCATAACACAGTCGAACATATCAACACCACGATCAATTCCTTCTAAAATATTAGCAGGAGTACCAACACCCATTAAGTAACGAGGTTTATCTTCTGGCAATATCTCATTTACAACTTCAATCATAGAATACATATCTTCAATAGACTCTCCCACTGACAAACCGCCAATAGCGTACCCTTCACGATTTAATGAAACAACATGCTCGGCAGCCTCGCGACGTAAGTCGGGAAAAACCCCACCCTGAACAATAGGAAAAAGTGTTTGCGAATGACCATACAAAGGCTCTGTCTCATCAAAACGCTTTACACATCGCTCTAACCAATTTTTTGTAAGCTTTAATGAATCCTTTACATACTTATACTCAGCATCTCCTGGAGGACATTCGTCAAATGCCATCATAATATCTGAACCTATAATACGCTGAATATCCATTACATATTCTGGAGTAAACATATGTTTACTCCCATCGATATGTGATCTGAATATTGCACCCTCTTGAGTAAGCTTTCTATTTGCAGATAACGAGAAAACCTGATAACCACCACTATCGGTTAAAATAGGTTTATCCCATCCGTTAAACTTATGTAACCCACCAGCTTTCTGGATTGTATCCATTCCTGGTCGAAGATATAAATGGTATGTATTACCCAAAATTATCTGAGCATTGATATCGTTTGAAACGTCTCTTTGATGAATTCCTTTAACACTACCAGCAGTGCCAACAGGCATAAAAATAGGGGTTTGAATTGTTCCGTGATCCGTAGTTATCTCTCCTCTTCTAGCTTTTGAATTCGGATCGGTTGTTAAAAGTTCAAACTTCATTTAATAATATTTTGTGATTTATAATATCTGACCTGCAAAGATAGCTAAAGAGTTGAAATAGGCATAATATTTATCACTTATCAATATTTAGTTTTAACTATTTCTTTTTTTAGTATCTTCTTCTTCATGTTAAACAATTATTATTGACGCTATT
>JAFGOQ010000021.1 GCA_016926405.1 Bacteroidales bacterium | reverse complement strand
AACTCAGATTGGAACTGTTACCGATGTTAATGGGGTATTTGTTTTAAACTCTCTTAAACCAGGATATGTTAGAGTTCTTGTATCTTTTGTAGGGTATAAAGATGTAATTAGTAATCAGATTTTTGTTAGTAACGCATCTATTCCTTTTTTAGAAGTGACTCTGGAACAGAGTTCAATAGATATTGAGGCTGTTGTAATAAAGAGTGATATTCTAAGGAAAAGCACCGAATCGCCTGTCTCTATGCAGCGAATTGGTATTAAACAGATTGAGAGCAATCCTGGAAGTAATCGCGATATATCTAGGGTGATACAATCATTTCCGGGTGTTGGATCTACACCCGCTTACCGAAACGATGTTATTATAAGGGGTGGCGGCCCTAGCGAAAATCGCTTTTTCTTAGACGAAGTAGAGATACCTGTGCTAAACCATTTTTCTACACAAGGAGCCTCGGGTGGCCCCGTGGGAATTATTAACGCCGACTTTATTCAATCTGTCGATTTTTACTCTGGAGCCTTTCCTGCTAGTAAGTATAATGCTTTAAGTGGTGTGTTAAGTTTTACTCAAAAGCAAGGTAGTAGGGATAAAACAAATGCACAACTGGCTGTTGGGGCAAGCGAAACCTCTTTTACTGTCGATGGTCCTCTGTTTAAAAATAGTAGTTATATATTTTCTGTTCGTCGATCGTATTTACAGCTTCTGTTTTCGGCTATTGGGTTGCCCTTTTTACCAACTTTTAACGATTATCAACTTAAGATAAATACCGATATCGATGAGAAAAATAAGTTAACCATAGTTAGTATTGGCTCGCTCGATAATCTTAAATTAAACACTAGTATCGATAATCCCGATGAGTCGCAAGAGTATATTTTATCGCAAATACCAATAAATAATCAGTGGAGTTATACTGTTGGTGTTGTTTATAAACATTTCTCTAATTATGGTTATCATACTGTTGTTGTTAGTAAGAATACTCTGTCGAATACTTTTTTTAAATATCCAGACAATAATGAGTCGCAAGAGAAAGTGTTTGATTATTATTCAACAGAATCGGAGAATAAATTTAGGTACGAGTTTTCGTCTGATGTTTATAACTTCAGATATAAAGTTGGTGTTAGTGGCGAATATGCCCAGTATTATAATAATACTAGTAGGTTGATTTACGAGAATAATGCCAGTGTGAAAACCCAATATAGTAGCAGTTTAGATCTTTTTAAATATGGTATGTTTGCTCAGCTATCGCGACAAATATTTTCCGATAAGCTATTAATGTCGTTAGGATTAAGGTCCGACGCTAACAATTACAATTCTAATACAAAGAGCATTTTCAACCATCTCTCGCCCCGATTATCGTTGTCGTATAGTTTGTCAAACAAACTTAAAATAAATGGTAGCGTTGGACGATATTTTCAGTTGCCTGCTTATACAACAATGGGATTTCGTGATAACAATAATTTTTTGGTTAATAGCCAATCGCTCGATTATATTGGTGTAAACCATTATAATTTAGGTGTCGAGCAACGTCTTAACCAAAAAGTATTACTTTCTGGCGAACTATTTTATAAAGACTATTTTAATTACCCTGTCGACATCTCTACAGGAGCTAGTATTGCTAACCAAGGAGCCGGATATAGTTCTGTTGTGGGGGCTTCGAATGTTGCTTTTACCGGTTTTGGACAGGCTTATGGTTTCGAATTATTAAGCAGGGTAAATGCCGATAATTTTTCGTTTATAGGATCGTATACTTTTGTTCGTAGTTTGTTTTCCGATATTAATAATGTTTTAATTCCTTCGTCGTGGGATAGTAGGCACTTAATTACCATTACTGGTACAAAAGAGTTTAAAAGGAATTGGCAGTTGGGTTTTAAATGGCGGTTTGTTGGCGGTTTGCCTTATACACCCTACGATTTACAAACCTCGGCTAATGTTGAGGCTTGGAAGGCTAGGGGTGAGCCTTATTTAAATTATTCGCAACTAAATACGCTTAGGTTTAACCCTTTTCATCAGCTCGATATTAGAGTCGATAAGAATTACTATTTTAAAAAATGGTCGCTTATGATATATCTCGATATTCAGAATGTATATAATTTCAAAAACCGAGGACAAGATTTTGTTGTAAGAGAAAAAGATAGTAACGGCAATTATATTATTAATAATGCACTGGAGTATAATCTGAAATTAATAGAAAACCAATCGGGCACTGTGTTGCCATCGGTAGGAATAATGATAAAAATATAGCTTGTTAATACTAGACAAAAATAATGGGGGTGTCCAAAAACAATTAATAATAATTTAGATGTCACGTTGAGCGGAGTCGAAACGTTGTGTTTTCAATGAAACAATCCTTCGACTACACTCAGCATGACAGTCTAATTTAGTTTTTGGACACCCTCTTATTTTAAGTCTTACATAGCAAATTTTATAACCACTCTTTTTTACCTTTTATAAGTAGCATTGCAATAAAATAAGCAACAACACCAGCAAAAATAGCTATGTTAAATCCATAGTTAAAAGCTAAAACAAGAACTAAAACCGATCCTACAACCGAAGCAGCTCCATTAACAGCAAATCCCCAGTCAATTAGTTCGCCTACTTTTTTACCTCCTTTAACAAATGGCATTCCCATAAAGAATCCTACTGGCATTATCCATAATAGCGAACATGCAATTCTTGTAAAAAGCGAACTACTTGCAAGCATATCTCCAAAAAATGGGAAGAATGCAATGTCGGCAACAACCCACATTGCAATAAGCATAAATGGTGTAGAGTTGTTAAACTTATGTGCAAATCGACTACCTATTCCCGACGAAAGTAACAAAACAAATAGTATGCTCATAAGTGTGTACGATGAGGCGCCAATTACAAGGGTATATTTCTGAATAAGAATAACCTCAACAACCATATAGGCAAAACCAATTAAAAAGAAATATAAGAAACCCTTTGCAGGTAGTTTTGGTCCTTTCTTAAAGTATGGAATAATGTTTAACGGAATTATAACTGCTCCAATAATTATTAAAATTATTATTATCAATAGTTTCGATATAGGGAATCCCATGAATTCGTATGGAGCTACCTTTTCTAATTTTTCCGAAGAGTAGTTTTTCATTAGTCCCAACTGAGCTATAAAAGGACGATTATCGGTACATGGCGAAAGGTCTATTGGCGAATCGGCCTGAACACTTTTCCAACCATTTTCTACTATTCTGTTAACTAAATTATTTTTTAACGAATCGGCAGCAGGATACAATAGATGTATATAGCGGTGGTATTCTGGTAATAATGGGAAAATAGCATTCTGTCTAATCTCTTCGGTTAGTGGTTTTTTACCCATAATTATTGCTTTTCGGCGCATCGATGGCAAATTGTAAACAGCCAAATGATCTTTAGGATTCTCAATACCTAACTCCGAAAGAGCTTCAATTACCTCGGTAACCATTCGGGGAACATAAAACTGGTGCTCCATGAAAAGGAATCCATTATCTGAAAGAGAATTGTAGTAATCTTTAAAAGCCTCTTTTGTGAAAATGTAATTTTCGGCCAAGGCAAACGATCCCGATGCCATTGCCGAGAATGTGTTTGAGCTAAGCGAGTAAATAATATCAAATTTATTATCGAATCGGCGAACATAAGTACGAGCATCCTCCGAAATAACTTTAACACGTTTGTCGTTGTAAATATTTCCCGAAAAATCTTTAAGAAATCCATCGGTCATCATTTTATTAATGTATGGATTTACCTCAACGGCGTGAACCTCGGCAGCATTCTCTTGTAAAGCATGAATTACATCGCCACCACCACCGGCGCCAAGCGAAAGAAATACGCACGAGTCGAATCGGTGAATTAAATTTGAAACAGGTAAGTTTGGTTGGTATTTCAACGAATCGTGAACATTAAAGTTTCCGTCGAAGCCAATTATAGGGCTGTTGGCTGCATTGTCAATATTAAGATTCCAATAGCGGTCGTCGTATTTTTGAATTTTAATTTTTGCCATAGCATTCCAGTGTTCAAAAATAACTGGTACACGCTCTGGTTTATCTCTTTTTAGTAAATCTTTAGAGAAAGGAAGAAGTGCAAAAATGGCAATAACAAGGGCTCCACTCCATATTTTATGTAACCCTTTTGATAACATTAATGCGCTAATTAATACCGGAATGGCAATTATAAACAGAGCCATGTGTGTCTGAAAAATATTCATCAGTAACACCGACATTACTATACCAAAGCCAGCACCAATAAGATCGGCAGTGTAAAGTGCTTGTAACTTTTCGTGCGAGCGACTAAAGTACGACGATAGTACTATACCACCAGTAAAGAACGACGAACTTAGTAAAATAACTGTTGCAAGTACTTTAAGAGCCATGTAGCCCGATGAAAATAATTGAGTAAAGTCAATATCCATCTTTAAAACTAATAGTGGCGATACAACCATTAGAACAGATGTTATTATTAACGTTAGTGGATAAGACTTTGGGTTTTTAAGCTTAGGGAAGAGTCTAATAGATAGTGCTCCTAAACCAAGACCTAAAATTGAAAGTGATAATACTAAGAAGGCAAATGTATAGAAATACTCTGCCGAAAATACGCGTGTCCATATAACCTCCATAGAGATTAACGAGGCCGATAACATGAATATTATTGCCGAGCTTTTTAAAAGTCCACCCATAGGTTTCCCTGTAGGAGTATAATTATTTGTACTTTCCATTTAAAATAAATTTAATTTAACGTTTGTATAGTAGGATTAACAATCCTGCCTTTGGGCCCTTTGGCAAGATGTTTCCTGAGTTTCGGTTGGTAAGATGTAAATTGGTTTGTAAGGTTTAATTTTTAACAAAAAAAATAATTGAAATGTTTTTTTCTTAGTAGAAGAGTGGTGCTATAAATATTGTTTTTTTATAGAAAAATAACGGTGGCTTTTAATTATATATTTAGATATTTTTTTATATTGCAAATCGCTACTGCGAAACTACTTGCAGTAGCAAACAGCACAAATCTATTTCGGATTTTGTTAAACATATATAAACACACAAGTTGTAAATAACCCAGATAATTAAACCTGCAATTATCTCCTTAAATAAAAATATATATGACTACAAAAGAAGCTTTCGAGAAAGAAAAATTGGCTATTGAAGCCATATCACGTGAAGAGGCCAAAGAGCCTACAATGCCTATTGGGCAATATATGTACGAGGCCGATAAACTTTATACACACAGCTTAAAAGATAAAGATAGTCTTGTTGCAGTTGGATTAGATGTTTTAATTATCGATGCTATTCCGCAGCGTAATCAGGCGCTTCGGTATGCTCAGTCAATTTGGGCCGAAGACCACGATGTGCGTTCACAGACCGATATTGAATGGAGTACTCTTCGCAAGCAAGGCGAAGAGTTACGTGCTATTCTACTTCATACTTTTAAGTTTGCCTATCGCAACGACGAAAATATGAAGACTCGTTTAAAGCGTATTGAAGAGGGTTCGGGAAATGCCGACAATATACAAGATCTTCACGATTTGGCTATTTTAGGAAAAGAGAATGTTGCACCCCTTGTGGTTGTTGATTTAGATGTGAATTTACTTGACACAGCAGCCGATTTAGCAGTAAATATGTCGAAAAAACTAGCAGAAGCTAACGTTAACCGCGAGCAGTTAAACGAGCTTAAGCTTACTCGCGACAAGGCTTTTACTCACCTTAAGCGTGCTGTTGACGAAGTACGCGACCATGGTAAGTTTGCCTTCTGGCGCAACGACAACAAACTTAAAGGTTATAAGAGCGAGTATTATGCACGTAAGCATCAAAAAGCAAAGGCTTCGGAAAAGTAAAAATAGCTGAAAGCCCCGTGCAGGGCGGGCAAAAGTACGTCCGACCGCTATAAAACCCCGTCCGATTGATAAAATAATCTGTCTGATTGATAAAAAAACCGTCTGTTGAGACGCACGGCCGTGCGTCTCAACGGCCGTGCGTCTCTATCCAGTTATATAATTTGTTTATCGTTGTTTGTGGAATTGTTGTGTGTGATTTGGTATCTTCTATTTGTGGAAAATAAATATAAAAACAGATATAGAATTCCATCTAATCGTCTTTGGTATTGGGATTATTCAAATAGCGGATGCTACTTTATTACATTGGTTACGCATAATCGTGAACACGTTTTTGGAGAAGTTGTGGACAGAAAAATGGTATTGTCGGAATTTGGCAAAATTGCCCATGCTCAATTGTTAAAATCATTCGAAATAAGAAAAGAATTGCTTTTGGACGAATTTATTATTATGCCAAACCATATTCACGCAATTGTTATTTTAAATAAAGAAACTGCTATAAAAATTGATGGCTGTCATGAGACGCACGATCATGGTGAGACACACGGCCGTCATGAGACGCACGATTATCATGAGACGCACGGCCGTGCGTCTCTATCTTGTGGTATTGCATGTCGTAAACCAAAATCAATATCTACATTTGTGGCTGGCTATAAATCGGCTGTGTTAAATTCAATCGACAATTATATTGATTCTAATAGGTTAGAAAACCAAAAATTTAATTCTAAAAATCCTCTGTGGCAATCAAATTATTACGATCATATTATTCGAAATAATAGAGCGTACGTTAAAATTAAGAAATATATAGTATTGAATCCGGAAAAATGGGTTTAATTAATGCAGTGCGTCTGAATAATGGCCGTGAGTCTTTACAAGTTTTTTTAAACCCATTCAACATCTCTACAAAATAATTATCGTATTTTAGCGGGCTAATTTAATTTCAGATTATGTCGGTAACTACTGATAAGAACAAAAAACAGTCGTTGGGTAAGCGCCTAAAACAGTGTGTTGTTAAGCCTATGCCAGCTGCATTTAAAACAATTAAGTGGTTGCTTAAAATCACTATACCTGTGTCGTTGTTGGTGTTTGTACTAAACTACACTGGGGTGTTGGGATATGTGTCTAATTTTGTGGCTCCATTCTTCGAACTTATGGGGTTGCCTGGTGAGTCGGCTTTTGTATTGCTTACAAGCGTGTTTACCAACATTTATTCTGTAATTGCTGTTATTACAACTCTTGGTATGGAGACTCGCGATGCCACTATTTTGGCGGTTATGTGTCTTATATCGCACGGATTTATTATCGAGACAGCAGTGCTTAAAAAAACAGGATCGTCGGCAGTGCGTATGTTGCTGGTTCGAATATTATCGTCGTTGGTGGCGGGTTACGTTCTAAACCTTATTATGCCCTCTATGGCAGGTTTTGTTAGTGGCTCATCGTCTATTGTTAAAGACGTAACTTTTTTAGGACAGTTTACCGAGTGGGGTATAGATATAGCTTTGCTATCTGTAAAAATAACTGTGCTTGTTGTGCTGTTGATGATTCTTCAGCAAATTTTAGTTGAATTTGGAATAACAAAAATATTGGCCAAAGTACTTCGTCCATTCTTAATTATTATGGGACTTCCCGAAGGTGTTTCGTTTTCGTGGATTGTGGCAAATACTCTTGGGTTGGCCTATGGTTCGGCAGTAATGATTGATCAGGTAGAGAACGGACATATGACAAAATACGATGCCGATAAGCTTAATCACCATATTGCTGTATCGCACTCGCAATTAGAAGATCCTCTGCTTTTTGTGGCAATAGGTTTACCTTTTTGGTGGCTGGTAATTCCGCGAGTTGTTCTGGCTATTATTGTTGTTTGGATTAGAAATATTGAATTATTAATTAAAAAAAGATAACTATTATGGGAGCTTTTCACGCCTACGATATACGTGGTATATATAACCAAGATTTTAACAAAGACGATGCTTATAAAATTGGATTCTTTTTACCACAGCTTTTAAATACAAACAGAGTTTTGGTTGGACGAGATGTTCGCGTGTCGTCGCCAGAAATTTACGAGTACCTAACCAATGGTATTACCGACGCTGGTGCCAATGTTGTTAGCATAGGTATTTGTACAACACCAATGGTTTACTGGAGTACTGCATCGTTAAATTTCGATGCTTCGGTAATGATTACTGCTTCGCACAATCCGCGCGAATATAACGGAATGAAGGTTTCGCGTACGGGTGCTATGCCTGTTGGTTTTGCCAATGGATTAGGCGAATTACAACGTATGATTACCGAAGATAAAATTGTTGTTGCCGATAAAAAAGGTACTATCGAAGAGATTGATGTTAAAGAGAAATATCTTGAGTTCCTATCGAAATATAAAAACGACGTTTCTAACCTAAAAATAGCTGTTGACTGCTCTAATGGAATGGGTGGATTGTTAATTCATGATATTTTAGGCGATCAGCCGACATACATTTACGACGAGCTAGATGGTACTTTCCCTAACCACGAGGCTAACCCTTTAGTGCAAGAGAATGTTGCCGATCTTAAAAAACTTGTTCTTGAAACAAAGTCGGACATAGGTGTAATTTTTGATGGCGATGCCGACCGCGTTATGTTTGTTGACGAGAAAGGTAAGTTTATTTCACCCGATCTTATGATTGGTGTTCTTGGACACTATTTCTTGAAGCCCGGCGACACAGGTGTAAAGGTTATTCAAGATGTGCGTACATCGAAAGCTGTGGGCGAGTATCTGGCACCAATGGGTGGTCAGGTTAACTCGTGGCGTGTGGGTCGTGCTTTTGCCGCACCAAAGCTTAAGGAGATCGACGGTCTTTTTGGTGGCGAGCTTGCTGGTCATTATTACTTTAAAGACTTCTTTTATTCTGATAGTGCTATGATGGCAACTCTTATTATTCTTGACGTTGTTGCCGAAATGAAACGTAAAGGTGTTTCGCTGTCGGAGCTTATTAGCAATATTTCGAAGTATGCTAACTCGGGTGAGATTAATTACAAAATTGATGCTAAGCAAGCAGCTATGGATGCCGTTAAAGAGCATTTTATGACTACCGAAGAGTCGACTAAATTTATGGATTTTGATGGTTACCGCATTGAGTTTGCCGACTGGTGGTTAAGCATTCGTCCGTCGAATACAGAACCATATTTACGTCTGTTGGCCGAGGCAAAATCGGAAAATCTGTTGAATGAAAAGATTGCCAAGATAGATGAGATTATAAAAAGTAAGATGTAAGATTTTAGATATAAGATGTCTTAATGATAATTTGATGCATCGATAAAAAAAAGGCTGTTGGAGTTTATCCAGCAGCCTTTT
>JAFGOQ010000020.1 GCA_016926405.1 Bacteroidales bacterium | reverse complement strand
ATTTGGTAGCCTGACAACTTTTTTACTGCCTCTTTCGATGAATTTGGTAGCCTGACAACTTTTTTACTGCCTCTTTCGATGAATTTAATAGCCTGACAATTTTTTTACTGCCTACTTCGATGAATTTAATTGTCACATAAATGATTTTCAAAAAAAAAAGACCCGAAGGTCTTTCTTTTTATAATTTATAGGATGCTCCTATCATAACACCAAACCTTTGCGAAGGATACTGATTCCATATCTGATACTTCTGAGCAGTCATATTCGATAGTTTTGTAAAAAAACTAAGCACCTTAGTATATCTGTATTCAGCATTTAAAGTAATATTCATTGCCCCATCCATAACTATTGAATTTGATGTTGTATTATCAAAAGCATATCTCGACGATAAGGCTACAATATCAAGTCCAATAAGTATTTTATCTTGCATATTATAACGTGTAACAAATGTCACATCCCAATCTGGTTTATTATAAGGTTTATCGATTAAAGCAACCTTATAATTATAGTAATTACCTAACAAATCAAACGAAAGTTTATCTGAAGGAGAAATTGATACCATACCAGAAATATTAACCATCTCAACATCGTCGTAGACAACTTTAAACGACGATCCATTTGAACTATACATAAAGTCGTTTACAAAAAAATGCATGTTATCGATAATAGAATACGAAGCACTAAAATTATACGATAGTACTTGTGAAAAAACACCTTTTAATCCACCTCTAAGATGCAACTTATGATTCTCTGGCTCTACAAATGTACCAGGGGTAACGTATAAGTTTTCTTTTAACAGATCATAATAACTGTATGTTTTTATTCCTCCATCAATTGTTATATAAGGAACTAAAAAGTTACTAGCCAGATTATACTGAATATTTCCGAAAGGAAAAAACAGAGTTTTACTTACTCTAGGAGTATTGTAATAAAAAACAGAAACCCCAGCCTTTACACTCCAGTTATCGCCAAAAGTACTAATCCAAGGTCTAAAATTTATTTCGGCAGTACTACCCGAATCGAGTGCTGTATTGGGCAATATTGCTTTAACACCTAAATCAACACCAATTCGCTCCTTTTGCCAAAACTTATCAAACGACGACTTAATGTTAAGGTTATTTTCGCCAAAGTTATATTTATCACCAAAGTAATTATAATTTAAATCGGCTCTATAATTAACGTGAGCCGAGTCAACATGAGTAGATTTTAAAAACAAGCTCCCTCCTATTGAATTACCGCTCTGCTTTTCAATTGGTAAAACATTAGCTAAAGGAATATCTGCATTGTATCCATAGTAATTACCCGATAAGTGCGAATAATTTATTTTCCCACCAAAAACAAATTCGTTCCATATTCTTTTACCATAAAGGTTTAGGTAAGAGTCGTTATATCCTAACGATACTTTTTCGTTATTATCAAGCTTCACTTTACCGTACGATCCTAAAAACCTTCCCGACAATCCATACGAATAATTTTTCGAGCGTAAATTATGATAGCTAGCTTCAACAAGGGGAGTTGTATAATTTCCCATCCCCACTTTTATGTACGATTTATACAATTCCTTTAAAGGCTCACCAACCATTTTAGCATAACTTATTGGCTTAACAGAAAACAAGGTATTATAATGATAATAACGAGTTTTATAATCGTAACGAGGAGTTATTTTTGCTGTATCGGAAATAACAGGCAAATAGTTAATCTTATATGCATCGGAAATACTTGGATCGTATGGCTTAACAACCTCAACTCTTTTTTGCAAAGTATCCTGTTGTGCAAACAAAGGTGCTATACACATTACCGAAACAATAAGAAGGCTTATTTTTTTTATAGTAAACATCTTTATAAGTTTTTCTATTATTAAATAGTTTGAGTTGAAATATTTTCAGCTTCAATTTTCTGCTTTACAGTTAATGAATCGACAACAGCGGGCTCATTAACAAGTTTTTCTATTTCTTTTTTATTATCCTTATCAAAGTGAAGCTCAATATTTTTTTCTTGTTTATCAAGCTTACTCTTCTCTTGCTTAATAATCTCTAACAACTTACTATTAGCAGTATCAAGAATGCCATCGTTATTAATAGAATAACCATCAATAACACTTTGAAGAGTAGCTTTTGCTTGGAACGAATCATCGCGAGCAAGATAAATATCAGCTAATAGAATAAAACTCTTTGCCAACCAATACTGATGAGGAGTATTTTGCTTTGCAAAATCCATCACCTCTTTTTCAGAAACATCTAACAAATTATTGTTAAAATAAATCTCGGCAATTCTGTATCTCGATTCTGCACCTTGAGCATTAGAAATATCTTTTCCTAACCAAGTATACTCATCAATAGCATTCTGTTCTTCGCCAAGTTCGATAAACGAAATAGCTTTAATATAATGAGCATTACGAATATCTTCGGGCATAATTTTTTCGGAATGAATAACTTTATCAGCCGATACAATTGAAGCTTCTCTATCTTTTAAATTATAGTTACAATTCATCATTCCTATTCTAGCAACGTTCAATTGATTTTTCAACTCAGCCTTATTTTCCAAATCAGAATAATATGATAGAGCTTTTTGATAATTTTCTTGATTATAATAAATTGAAGCTGTCTCTAATAATGCACGATTACAAAAATCGGTATTTCCCGATTTTGCAACAAACTCATAATAGTTTAATGCCGAATCGGTAAGTTCGTTTTGCTGATATAATTGAGCAAGATAAAACTTCGAGTTAACAATAAAACTACCATCGGAAAAACCTTTAATATATGTCTCGAAACTCTTTTGCGCCTCCTCATTATCACCATCAAAATATTTCTTTTCGGCTGCTGAATATGTTAACGAATCGCGCTCGGCAATAGTTATATTGGCAAACTCGCCTAAATTCTCTACAAATTTTACATATTCGTCAACTCTATTTAATTCTACATAAATATTCTTAATACCAGTAAGAGCATAACGCGACTCAGCCGAGCCTTTAAAATTGCTTACAACCTGCTTATAAAATCCTAAAGCTTTCTGATTTTCACCAATATTATAATTAAGTAAACCTAACTGCACAAGCGCCTTTTTGTAAAATGAACTAGAGCCCTGGTACTTCTCAACAATTTGCGAATAACAGCTTATTGCATCGGCATTATTACCCAAAGACATCAATACATTTCCCTTTTCAAACAAAGCATCGTCTATAAACGACGATTCAGGAAACTCAGTAATTAACTGATTGAGTGTAGAAATTTTCTTTTCAGGTCGAGAAACCAATCCCAGAGCAAACGATTTTTGGTATAAAGCATAATCTTTATCATATCCATTTGCATTAATACATTTATCGTACATCTCAATTGCCATCCAATATGTTCTCAAAAGGAAATACGAGTCGCCAGTTCTGTTACAAGCATCGCCAAAATATTTATATTTCGATGCCATTGGACGCTCCATATACTTACGAAACCACTCTATTGCCTTATTGTGGTTACCCTCTTTAAAAAAGCAATATCCAATATTATAATAAGCCATATCGTACTCACTGATGCTATATGCACCCGATGTAATGAGAAAATCCTGAAAATCAGTTTTAGCCTTTGCATAATCTTCAAGACGGTAATAACCTTCACCTCGCCAATAAAAAGTATTTGCTCTTATATTAGTATCGAAACCTGGTACCGATAGCGACTTATTGAAAAAATCTATTGCTCCAGCAAAATCTAAGTTATTAAACAACTCAATTCCTCGATAATATGTTGTTCGCTGATAGGCCGCCTTTATTCTGTGATCTTTTAATGGAAGATTCTTAATTACATCGTATGCTTTTTGATAATTCTTTGTATTCATAAAGGCAGCAACCATAAGCTCGTATGCCTCCGAAACACGAGGGGAATCTGGAAAAAGATTAATATAATTTTCTAGAGCTTCTATTGACTGATTAAACGGTGTATAATTAAGCTCATACGATAATTTAGCCGCAAAAAACATCGCTTCTTCTTTTATTTTTTTATCAAAATCTAAAGCAGCAGCTCTATGAAAAGCTGATAAAGCCTTGCCCTTATCATTTTGCTTAAGATAACAGTCGGCTAACGAATAGTAGGCATTTTGAGCCAACGAATCCTCTTCAACCACAACTTTTTCGAACGAATCGATAGCTTTAGCCAAACTATCAGAACGATAGTAAATATACCCCGACAAAAAATAATCATTACGCTTAACAGCCTTGCTCTCTTTCATAAATTTCTCGATAAAAGGAAGAGCACTATCATACTCTTTTTTCTGATAATAAGCTTCGGCAACAATTCTTGACATCTCGGCAGCTCTTTTAACCGAATAATCTTCAAGCGACTGTGCTACATATTCAATTACTTTATCATAATCCTTCTGAAGGTAAAAGATATGAGCTTTATAATAAGGCACTAAAGGCGAAAACGACTCATCATTCTCCAATTTATTAAACGTCTCTAAAGCTGTCTGATAATTGCCTTCCGAGTATGCAATATGAGCATAATAATATTTTGCTGGCGAACTGTATTCGTTATCAATATCTTTGATTTCAACAAACATCATTTTTGCCTTTTCATACTGATTATCCATAAACAACGAATACCCATATTTAAAGTAATAATCGTACTTATCAGAATTATAAAGAGCCTTCTTATTTACTTTTGAAAACCACTCATTGGCATCGGCAAAATTCTTCTGACGATATCTAAACATTGCCATCTCGAAATATGCACGATTAACCATTTTGCTTTCAGGGTATTTATAAACAAAGCTAGTTATTAGCTTATCGGCATCGTCATTAAACAAACGAATAGCACATAAAGCCGAATAAAACTGCGACTCGACACTATATTGATTATGCACATCGTTATTACTAAGCAAAATCTCTTCGAAACGCATTTGCGCTTCGCCATATTGCCCATTATTATACAACTCTTTTGCCTGATAAAAAGTACTCTCCTTAAATGTAAGACCAGTTGATTGCTGACAGTACACAGAAGAGATACAAATAAAAAAAGCAATTAGTAAAACATTAACAATTCTCATGAATTATCATTTTAAAGGGTAAAAAAACAAAGTGTACGAATATAAAAACACAACTCCAAAGTTACAAATTAATAAACTCTGGCTTCATCTATTTTATTGTAAAAATTAAAAACGTTTTACAACAGTAAAAACAATAATTTAATGGAGATATTTTTATATTTTAGCGTCAAAGTTATAAATATGTATATCCTAAAAACAAAAGGCACATCAAAAATACCCGACTACGTTCAAGTAAGAGACAACGATCTTTCACTTATCGCTCAGTTTAAAGCAAAATGTCCCGAAAGAGCAATTTTAAACTGCGGTTTATCAGCTCAATCGACATTAATAAAAGATATTATTGCAAACTCTGAGTATGGCGAATT
>JAFGOQ010000019.1 GCA_016926405.1 Bacteroidales bacterium | reverse complement strand
ATTAGATAAATTAAACTGGCGATATGCTACTAAAGCCATGAATGGAACAAAAGTAGCACAAAGTAAAATAGATAAAATTATTGAAGCTGCTTCAATAGCTCCAACATCTAGTGGTTTACAACCTTTCGAGATAATGGTTATTACCAACCAAGAGATTAAAGAAAAAATAAGAGCTATAGGTTGGGATCAACCAGTTATTACCGACTGCTCACATTTATTAGTATTTGCTGCATGGGATACGTACACAGCAGAACGAATAAATAAAGTGTTTGACCACACAAATAATGTACGTGGCTTTAAAAACGAGGGTTGGGAAAATTACCGTCAGACGCTATTAAATAGCTATCCTCAAAGAGATGCCGAAGTAAATTTTAATCACGCCGCTAAACAAGCTTATATAGCATTTTCAATGGCTATTACAGCAGCCGCTTTCGAAAATGTTGACAGCACACCTATGGAGGGTTTTGATGCTGATGCTTTAGACAAAATTTTAAACCTTAGGGAAAAAGGACTTAGAAGTTGTGTAATGCTTCCATTAGGTTATAGAGATGAAAAAAATGACTGGCTAGTAAATCTTACTAAGGTTAGAAAAAACAAAGAAGATTTAGTTACTCTTTTCGAATAGTTATTAATAACTTATAAGCAGTTTATAATAAGACAAACAAAACAGCTCGATATTAATTTAACGAGTTTATAATAAACAATTAAAACATACAAAATGGCAAAAATCACATTACAAGGTAACGCTATAAATACAATTGGCGAATTACCTACAATTGGAACACTAGCTAAGGACTTTAAACTTACAGCTACAGATTTATCGACAAAAACACTTAACGACTTTAAAGGAAAAAAATTAGTGTTAAATATTTTTCCAAGTATAGACACAGGAACATGTGCTGCATCTGTTCGTAATTTTAACAATGAAGCTGCTAATCTTGAAAATACAAGCGTTTTGTGTATCTCCAGAGATTTACCTTTTGCACAAGGACGATTCTGTGGTGCCGAAGGTATCGAAAACGTAGTTATGCTTTCTGATTTCAATACTGGTCAGTTTGGTAAAGACTATGGATTAGAAATTATTGATGGTCCTTTAGCAGGTTTAAATTCAAGATGCATTGTGGTAATTAATCCAGAAGGGAAAGTTATTTATAACCAACAAGTAGCCGAAATTACTGAAGAACCTAACTACGAATTAGCATTAGCAAGTTTGTAAGATATTTAGATAATACAAAAACAAAAGCGGTTTGGGTGAATATCCAGACCGCTTTGTTTTTTTTGTAACCTATACTGTTTTCTTATGGATAGTTATCTTAATTACAATTTTTAGACAACTAAAGTCAAACATTCTGTATGGTAGTAATAATCTACTGCAAAAATTAAAAATCTAGCCTGCCGTAGCTCTAAATCCTGTCATTTATATACTTTTGTCAGCTATTGGATTTATAGTTTTTTACTATAAGCACTTATGTAAATTTGATATAAGAAAATCCATTTTTGAACTAAAAAAACTGAATGACAAAATCTAAATTTTAGGTTTTTTCATGGAAATACATATGAACCATTACACAGATAATTTTTTCGCCAATCAACGATACACCAGCAAAGGTGAACCCGAACTAGGTATTGGTATTGTTACCGAAACCAGCAAAGGAAAGGTAAATATACTCTTTCCCTTATCAAACGAAACAAGGCTGTATGCTTTGGAAAGTGCACCATTACGCCGAGTTGTTTTTAAACCGGGCGATGTAATAATAGACACTAACAAACAGCCATTACTTGTTGAGCAAGTTAAACTTGAGGGTGAGCTATATATGTATTACGGTAAAGAGCGAAAATTATCGGAAGCTAATTTGGGCGATATGACAGCATCACATGGTGCCGACGACAGACTCTTTATGGGTGACGTAGACTCTCCCCTAGCCTTTGCTCTGCGCCGCGAAACACTGCAAAACGATTATAGACGTCGAATATCTCCTATAAATGGCTTTGTGGGTGGCCGAATCGATCTTATACCTCACCAACTATATATTGCCCACGAGGTAAGCTCTAGATATGCTCCTCGTGTATTACTTTCAGATCAGGTTGGTTTGGGAAAAACTATCGAGGCTTGCTTAATATTACATCGACTATTGCTTAGTGGACGAATTTCGAGAGTAATGATACTTGTTCCTGAATCGCTAGTACATCAGTGGTTTGTTGAAGTGTTACGTAGGTTTAACATGTGGTTTAACATTTTCGACGAAGCACGATGCACCTCACTCGACGACAGTGCCCCCGAGGGCAACCCTTTTCTCGACAATCAGCTTATTATTTGCAGCACAAAGTTTTTGGCGGGTTCGGCTAAACGAACTAAACAAGCACTTAACGCCAGCTGGGATATGCTCGTTGTTGACGAAGCTCATCATTTGGAATGGTCGGCCAACAAAGTAAGCCCAGAGTATGGTGTTGTGGAACTGCTTAGTAAAGTGGCAAAAGGATTACTGCTTCTTACAGCTACACCAGAGCAGTTAGGCGAAGAGAGCCATTTCGCTCGTCTACGACTACTCGATCCAAACAGATATGCCAATTTTAACGATTTTATAAACGAATCGGACGACCAGAAAAACGTGGCATCGGTTGTAGAAAAACTACACTCCGAAAAAAAATTACTAAATAAGGATATTAAGTTATTAGAATCGTTTTTCCAAAAAGAGAGAATACTATCGTTAACGCAAGGTGCACACTTAGCTAAAGAAAATATTATTGAAGATCTGCTCGATCAACATGGTCCAGGCCGAGTATTATTTAGAAATACACGAGCTGCAATGAACGATTTCCCGAAGCGAAAAGCACACATAACTCCCATAAAAGCCACCAAAGATAATTCACTATGGCTTGAGCGACTTACAAACGAGTTTGCACACGATATGGAGTTAAACACGGCAACAGATAATCAAGAATTTTGGTTTACCGACGATCCTCGCGTTAATTGGCTTTTAGCAACAGTGAAGAAAATTCATCCTGCAAAAGTACTACTCATCTGTAAGAGCAAACAAAAGGTGTTAGCATTAGAAGAGGTATTGGTAAAACATTCAAGTCTGAAAGTGAGCGTTTTTCACGAAGATCTTACTATTGTACAACGAGACAGAAATGCAGCATGGTTTTCGGAACCAGATGGTGCGCAAATACTTCTTTGCTCAGAAATAGGTAGCGAAGGACGAAATTTTCAATTCGCCCATCACCTTGTTCTATTCGACTTGCCACTTCACCCAGAGCTTTTAGAGCAACGAATTGGCCGTCTTGACAGAATAGGTCAAACCGAAGATATACATATTCATATCCCCTACCTTGCCAATAGCCCACAACATCTGCTTATAAGGTGGTTTCACGAAGGGTTGAATGCCTTTGAGAAAAATATTGAGGGCGGAAATGAAATTTCGACACTATACAGCCAACAACTACTTAATCTTTCTATGAATGCCTCATCGGAAGATGCCGATACCAAACTAGATGCATTAATTAAAGAGACTGGGATATTTCAAAAGAAACTACATAAAAGCCTTGCCGAAGGACGCGACAGACTGCTTGAGATGAACTCTTTTAGACCTGAAATAGCACAAAATTTGGTTGAGCAAATCCAAACAGAAGACAGCGATAACAGCCTCGAGACATATTTCACCAAAATATTCAGCTATTTTAATGTTGAAATGGAAGATCTAGCGCCCAGAACCTACTTTTTGCATCCTACATCAGTTATTACCGAAGTGTTTCCATCAATCCCTCGTAGAGGTATATGCGTTACATTCGATAGAAAACGAGCTATTAGCAGAGAAGATATAAGTTTCATTACCTGGGATCATCCAATGACAACCGAGTCAATAGACATGGTATTAAGCTCGGGAACAGGAAGCGCTAGTTTTGGTGTTCTGCGAGGCACCAACTCTCCGGGCCTTTTGTTAGAGCTGCTTTTTGTGCTCGAAACATCGAAAGAACAAAGCATATATATCGATCGTTTTCTGCCAAACACACCGCTACGAATTATTGTCGACCAGGCTGGTAAAGAGGTTACAGACAAGTACTCTGTTGAAACATTCGACAAAAAATTAACGCCTGGCCAAATAGATCATCTGCTTGATAACGAAACATTAGTTGAAACAATTATGCCAAATATGATTGCGGCTGCCACAAAAATAGCCCAACAACAAAGCACAATTGAGATAACAAATGGGCTGCAACGCATGAACATAACTCTTAATCACGAAATAGATAGACTAAAAATATTACAGAAACAAAACAAAAACATACGTCACCAAGAGATTGAAACAGCTATTAGCGAACAGCAAACACTAGCATCGTTAATTAAAAATGCACGAGTACGAATGGATGCCATTCAGCTAATTCTAAAAGAATAATACAGGGCTGTAACGATTTACAAAACCATTAAAATGTCACGTTGAGCGGGAGTCGAAACGTTGTGTTTTCAAGGAAACAATCCTTCGACTACATTCAGGATAACAGTCTAACGTAGAGACTCACCTCCATGCGTCTTTACGATAATATGCCGTAGTCAAAAAATATAGCACAAAACAATAAATTGCGTCTATACAATACACATGAAAACAGATACATCCCAAAACACCACAGGTTTGTAACCTGCAGGCTAATTGTTTCAATTTGCCTCCACAACCGTTATATTTTAAAAATATTTTTTACTATATTTGGTGACGTAAAGAGAATAATTTAAAACTCTACTAATTTACAAAACAGTTAACTCTTGATATTAAATGATTAACAACAAAACCCTACTCCTACTCACTATTGTGCTGAATGTAATTAATCAAATAACTTTCAAACAAAGCAAATTAAACATAGTTATTCCAAATAAAACGACAAACTATGAGAACAACTTATAAAATTCTTTTGATTGCTTTGATTGTTACTTCTTGTACTAAAATCAAAAATGAGAATATTTCAACAATTTCGGGATATTTACCAGATTTTGCTTCAAAAGCAATTCATTTTAACTCAAACGATTCAATATTTACCTCAATTGTCGATAATACAGGTAAATTTAAAATTAAAATTTCGTCTAATAATCCTCATTATGTTCACGTAAAGGAACTTGATAGAAACTTGTTTTTAATTCCCAATGACAGCCTTTTAATTAAGAAAGTGGATAATAAATACTTGTTTTTGGGAGGGCAAAGTGCACTGATAAATAATTACTATACCAACTGGTCTTCATATATGGATGCCATTGTTGACACAACAGATTTAGAAAAATATTATAATCAGAAACCTTCTGATTTTTTGAAATCAGTTGACAAGTGGATTACAATTGGGGGAAAGCCACTTAGTAAACTTATGGCAAGCCATCCTGATTTGAACAAAGATTTTGTTGACTGTGAAAAAGCAAGAATAAAATACCGAATGTATGGTGATTTAAACGATTATAAATTTAAGGACGAAACAATCCCTGATGATTTCTATAGTTATTTTGAAACAGTTAACTTAAACGATTCGCGATTAATTCTACTGGACGAATATAAATACTTTTTAAACTCTTATGTTTATCTTAAAGTTCAACGTTTAAAACTTAACGATAAAATTCTGGAAACATCCAAAATGCTTGATATTATTCAGGAATATTTTAATAATAAAGCAATTCAGAATATTATTATAAAAGAGGTAATTAGAATACAAACACTAAATTTAGCTGTTGACTCCACCTTGTTAGAGCGTTTTAAGTTAATGTATTCAGATAGTTTGTATATCCAAAAAATAGAAAATACTTATTTAGATCTCAAACCATTGTCGAAAGGTAACAAAGCTCCTGATTTTGAATTTAGTGATACTAATGGACAGAAAATTTCCCTAAATGATTTTAAAGGAAAATATCTTTTAATTGATGTTTGGTCAACAACTTGTTCTCCGTGCATTAATGAAATGCCATATCTTGATAAAATCAAAGAGGAAAACAAAGATAAAAATATTGAATTTGTGGCAGTTTGTCTTTCAGAAGAAACTGCTTGGAAGAAAATGTTGAGGAAATTAAATTTAAAAGATAGACAATTTAGAGTGGTTAACGGGTGGAATTCGAAATTCAGAAATGATTACTTAAAATCATCTGGTGTTCCTGCTTATATATTAATTGACCCGAATGGTTTGATCATCGATGCAAGAGCACCTAAACCATCAGAGAACCTGACTGATATAATAAACAGATTAAAAATATAGACCACAATACATTTGACTGTATGTACTAAAAATGAAGATCATAGCAATTAACAAAATTCGTCATAAGTTAAAATTGAGAAGTGTACCAAATTAGACTTTACTACAATGAGAATAATATTAAAAATTTCTTTAGTTGGGTTTATACTAATAATAATTTTAGTAATAATTGCGTCAACCACAAGATTTCAAATTACGCGAAATGACACAATGGAATATTTTTATTCACAACACATAAAAATTGATTCGACAAACATTGATAAAAAAATTCCCAAAGAACAGATTTTTGAGGACATAGATTTCTTGGTTAAAAGTATTGAGGAAATTCATCCTAATCCATATTTTCATATATCAAAAACTAGATTTTATTCATACAGAGATTCAATCAAACAACTGATAAAACATGAAATAACAAGAGAC
Organism: Bacteroidales bacterium; assembly: GCA_016926405.1. GTDB lineage: Bacteria > Bacteroidota > Bacteroidia > Bacteroidales > UBA6680 > UBA6680. The sequence continues at coordinate 1,326 of JAFGOQ010000019.1, read as the reverse complement.
CACCTCTTTCAACTATTAGAACCATTTGTAAGATTAATGGAAGATAATCATACGCATATCCATTTCCCCGAGAAATCAAAAGGTATAGATAACAAGGAAAGTCTTGATAAGATTCTTGAAAATTCAAAAAACACAATAGAATACAAAAATTATGATCAACAGATAGGATACCTTAAAATAAGGTATTTTGCTATTGGTAGAAACGAATTTGCGATGCTCACCGATAGTGTTTTTAATCAGATTAAAAAAGATTCAGTAATTAATCTGATAATTGATATTAGAAATAATCCAGGGGGTGACTCCTATCTTGCAGATTATTTAATTTCAAACATTTATGACAAACCATACAAAGGAAGTTTTAAAATTCAAATAAAACGTAGCGAGCAGAATGGTATTTATATGGAAGGTGTATTTTCGTGGTGGTTTAGACCTTTTGTAAAATCTATAAAAAACTTTCGAGATTACTACAACACGCCAATAGGCGGAATTTATAATGATATTAAAGGCATAAAAAATCCTATGAATGTTGCTCATAGATACAAAGGCAATGTTTATTTACTAATAAACTATTATACAGGTTCAACAGCATTAGGCCTTGCAACCATTTTTAAAGATTATGATATTGGGGAAATTATTGGAGAAGAAACACGTTCAGAAGTTAATGAGTTTGGAGATGTGTTTCCTTTTGATCTACCGAATAGCAAATTGTGGGTTTGGTGTTCCACAAAAAGATATATAAGACCCAGTGGAGAGATGACAGTTGGTGGACTAAAACCTGATATTTATTATAAAGATCAAAATGACTCTATTATCAATTATACAATAAACATGATCAAGAATAAATAATCAACTTTGCCTAACACGCTCACATAAATGCCGATACTCAAACAAAAAGAATCATAATAAATTAGAAAAACCAGAATGATATAAATATTAATCTGTAATTGAATAAAACAATGGAAAATAAAGAAAAAAGTACATGTTTATGCGGAGCAAGCGAATATATGGTTTTAGCATGCTCAGGTGCTTGTGATTTAGGACAAATAACAGATTTAGTTGCACGAAAGATGAGAGACAACGGAGTAAGAAAGATGAATTGTCTTGCAGTTATTGGTGCAGGTATCGAAAAATCTATTGAAGATTTTAAAAAGAAAAACATTTTAATGTTAGGCGGTTGTACTATAGATTGCGGTAAACAAATTTTAGATAAAGCAGGTTTTAAAGATTATAAATACTTACGAATTACAGACCTTGGTTATAAAAAAAACCAGACTCCTGTTACTGAAGAGGTAATTCAAAAAGTGTATGAAACAGCCGAAATAATTT
>JAFGOQ010000018.1 GCA_016926405.1 Bacteroidales bacterium | reverse complement strand
TGAATTTAAAGGGGCACATTGTTTTGGAGAATGCAACAAAGGGCCTTCAATAAAAATTAATCAAAAGACATTCCATTCTGTTTCGGAAAACAACATTTTCGAAATTTTAGAAGAGAATTTAATGTTTATAAAGTAATACGAATGAGCAACCAACTATTTAGTGTAACAAAAAGCAAGTGTATTTCGTGCTATGCATGTGTAAGAGTTTGCCCTGTTAAAGCAATTGAAGTACCCGAAATAAGCGACAAAGCAAACATTATTAAAGATAGATGTATTGGTTGCGGTCATTGTTTAAATGTTTGCCCTACCGATGCAATAAAATATTTATCGCATATAAAAGATACTATTGAGCTATTAAACTCCGACAATAAAGTAGCTGCCATAGTAGCACCAAGTATTTCTGGTGAATTCCCTGATATTACCGATTACCGGAAATTTGTAAAAATGATAAAATCGCTTGGTTTTGATTATGTTAACGAAGTATCATTTGGGGTAGATTTGGTTGCTGCAAAATATAAAGAGTTATTCGAAAACTCTAAAGGGAAGTACTACATATCGGCAAATTGCCCTGCTATTGTGGAGTTAGTAGAAAAATTTCATCCTGAACTTTTACCTAACTTAGCGCCAATTATATCGCCAATGATTGCAACATGTAAAATTGTGAAAGAAAAATATGGTTCTGACACAAAAGTTGTATACATAGGCCCTTGTATAGCAAATAAGGAAGAAATAAAAAAATACAAACACGAATATAAAGTCGACACTGTATTAACTTTTACAGAACTACGAAAACTCTTTAATCAATACAATATAAAAGAGAGTAATCTTGAGTTTTCCGAATTCGACAAACCTTTTGGTAATAAGGGATCGCTTTATCCTATAAGCAACGGTATTATTCAAGCTGCTGGAATTAACGAAAATCTGTTAACAGGAAATGCAACAACAGTTCGCGGCAGAAATAGCTGCTTAGACGCTGCCAAACAGTTCGAAATAGCTTCAAATTCCATTAATAAACATTTTAATATGTTTTATTGCGAAGGCTGTTTAATGGGACCTGGAACATCGCCACGCGGCGAACGTTTTATTCGACGATCGAGAGTTATTGAATATGCAAACAAACGACTAAAGAATTTTAATAACGAAGAGTGGGAATTGGCAAAAGAGGATTTTACTTCAAAAATTGATTTCAATACAACTTTTACAGAAAACGATCAACGTATACAAGAACCTTCAGACGAAACAATTTCGGAAATATTAGGATCTATTGACAAATTAGAGAATAAAAACACTGACTCTGGTTGCGGAGCTTGCGGTTACGACTCGTGTCAACATTTTGCTATTGCTGTTGCAAAGGGACTTGCAAAAACCGAAATGTGCCATACTTATGCTAATAAAAATCGTCAGCAATATATAAACACTTTAAAAGCTACTAACGAAAAACTTACCAGAATTCAATTAAAATTAAAAGAATCGGAGCAGCAAGCGTTAAATCAGAAAAGAGTTTCTGAGGAAGCTCATGATTTAATATCTACAATGCTCGAAAAATTAACTGCTGGTGTTTTATTGGTTGATAAAGATCTAAAGATTATTAAATCAAACAACAGTTTCATAAGTCTTCTAGGAGAAGAAGCTTTAGAAATTAATGAAGTAATTCCTGGATTAACAGGAGCCGACTTAAAGACTCTTCTACCACATTCATTTTACAACTTATTTTCGTATGTAATAAAAAACAACCAAGATATTCTAAATCGCGATGTTCCATACAATAATGGGCTATTAAATATCTCGGTATTCCCCATTAAAAAAGGAAATATTGTTGGCGCTATTGTAAGAGACATGCACGCTCCCGATGTACGTCGAGAAGAGGTTATTAATAGAGTTACCGAAGTTATTGACAAAAACCTTGAAATGGTTCAGAAAATTGGTTTTCTTCTTGGCGAAGGTGCTTCAGAAACAGAACAAATGCTTAATTCAATTATCAAATCGTACAAATAGTTGCGCATAAATTATGGACAAAACTTATCATATAGAGATAGACTGTGCGCAAAAAAACCACGATGGAGAAAGAATCTGTGGCGATGTTTTTGTGACAAAAAAAATTGTTGGTGAAGACAGAGTAATAACAGTTCTTTCCGACGGAATGGGACATGGAGTTAAAGCAAATATTCTTGCTACATTAACAGCTACTATGGCTCTTAACTTCACTCAAGAACACAAAGACCCCGCTCCTATTGCCGAACTTATTATGAATACACTACCTATTTGTAGCATTCGAAAAATAAGTTATTCAACTTTTACAATTGTTGACATTGAAAACAACAACCGTGTAACAATAATTGAATACGATAACCCTAGAACAAGTGTCTATAGAAACAATAGACTATTCGATCCTCCTTGGCAATGTATAATTCTAAATAGTGAAAAAAACGCTGGAAAAGAAATTTTTACATGCAGCTTCGATTTAGAGAAAGGAGATAGAATTTTATTCTGGTCCGATGGCATTACACAGTCGGGGCTTGGAACAAATAAATATCCGTTGGGATGGGGAATTGAAAGTGTTCAGTATTATGTAGAAACCCAGTTATCGCAATACCCTTATATTTCGGCACGACAGCTAAGCAATAAAGTAGTAAACAAAGCTGTTGCTAATGATATTTACAAACCAAAAGACGACACCAGTTGTGCATCAATATATTATCGCGATCCACGAAAACTACTTATTTGCACAGGGCCTCCTTACGAAAAAGAAAAGGACAAAGAGTTGGTAGAGAAATTCAAAGCTTTTAAAGGAAAGAAAATATTATGCGGAGCAACTACTGCCGACATTATTTCTAGAGAATTGAATGTAAAAATAATTGACAGCTTCGACTTTACCGACAAAGAACTTCCTCCTGTTTCAAGTATGGAAGGTGCCGATTTAATTACCGAAGGGATTTTAACCTTAAGCAAGGTTAAGCGAATTTTAGAGAAAATAACTCACAATACTGTTTTAGGTAAAGGTCCTGCCGATGAAATAATAAAACTAATTCACGAAAGCGATCAAATTCATTTTATTATTGGCACACGTATAAACATTGCTCATCAGGATCCAACCCTACCAATAGACCTAGAAATTAGGCGAACAGTGATTAAACAAATTGCAAAATTACTTCAAGAAAAATTATTAAAAGAGGTATTCATATCGTACATATAAAATCAAAAAAAAGGTTCTACAATTATGCAGAACCTTTTTTATATATAATACCCTAATAATTAGCTTTGAATATTTGGAAGATCAAGACCGTAACCTTTTTTCTTATCAACTGCTCTTAATAAGAAAGCAACAAAAAGAGCTGCAATACCACAACCTACCATAAGCATCATTGGCTTAGTATAATCTAAAGAACCAGTGTTACCTACGTTTGAGCTATCTAATACAAGACCTAAAAGAACAGGGAAAGTCATAAGACCAACATTTTGAATCATGAAAATCATTGCATAAGCAGATCCTAAACGGCTTTCTGGGATAATTTTTGGAACTGATGGCCACATAGCAGCAGGAACAAAAGAGAAAGCAAATCCTAAGATAATCATTGCTCCGAAAGCAAAAATCTTACTATCAGGACCAAATGCAAATATTGAGTGAACAATAATTAGAAGAATTGATCCTAAAACCATAATACTTGCTGCTTTACCTTTTTTATCCATAAAAGCACCAAATAAAGGAGTCAACAACATTGTTCCAATAGGTAATAAACCAACAATAGATCCAGCATATTCAACTGGGAAAGAATATTTCTGAGCCATTAAATCTGGAGCAAACTTAGTAAATGGGAATACTGCAGAATAGAATAACACACATAATAACGATATTAAAATAAATCCAGGATTCTTAAATAATAAAAGAATGTCCGAAATCTTAAATTCTTCTTCCGAAGATTCAACAGATGTATCTGCAGCAACTTCTCTATCCAATTTAGTGTCCATCATATTGTGAACAAAAAATGCGATAAGACCAATTACCAAAAGAATAACACCAAAAGCTAAAGGACGAGAAATAACATGGTCAGAACCAGTCATCCAAGGAGAAGCTGTAAATGCAAGAAGCATACCACCACGAGCACAAGCCATCTCAAGACCCATTGCAAGAGCCATCTCTTTTCCTTTAAACCATTTAACAATAATTCTAGAAACAGTGATACCTGCAATCTCAACACCAACACCAAATAAAGAATAACCTACTACAGCTAACTTAAGCGATGGTTTGTAATCTGTTAAAAATGAGTTAAGAAATTCGTATCCTAAACCACCATTGTTAAAATAATCGGTAAGTGCATAAAAGTTAAAAAATGCACCAATAATCATGATACCAATAAAGAAAGTACCTGTAAATTTAATACCAGCCTTATCTAAAATGATACCACCAAAGATTAACATCAAACAGAAAACATTCAAAAACGAATAAGATCCTGCAAAAGCACCATACTCCGAATTTGACCATCCGATATTATCTCTCAACATTCCTTGCAATGGCGAAAGGATATCTGTAAAGAAATATCCTGTTAGCATAAGGAACGAAACTGTAATTAACACAAACCAACGTGCACTTTTTGAGTCACGAAGAGATGTTGTTATTTTCTCCTTCATATAATATAATTTTTAATTAGTTGTTTAATTCAGACGGCGAAAATAGAACAATTGAGTTCTAAACCAAATGAAATAGGTTAAATATTTAAAAACAAAATCAACGATCTTATCATTGCACAATGATACTTCAACTGATTATTTTACACACTTCATTATTTAACAATCATTTATAAAAAATAATTTAAGCTCTACTCGTGTTGTTTTGACATATTATAAATTGTAACTTATAAAACATTATAATAATTATCGATAATGAAAAATTCGCTTAGAGACTATTTAAATAATAGAATGGGGCACACAGAAAAACCCGTAATCAGACAAAATCCTGTTATTACTATTGCCAGAGATTCGGGTTGCCCTTCGAAAGTTATTGGCCAAATAATAGCCGATTATTTTAACTGGGAGCTTATTTCGAAAGAAACAATAATTAACTCTGCCAAATCATTAAATATTGATCCAGTTAAAATGGAAGAAGTTATGAAAGGTAAACAACAAGACTTCACAACCTCATTCATCGACTCTTTTAATAAAGACCTTAAAAATAACGATTTAAAAATTAAACATACTATTGAAGATATATTAAGGTATTACATAAGTAGAGGTAATTGCGTAATAATTGGTAGAGGAGGAAATACTATTGCAACTGGTCACCCTAAATCTATTAGAGTAAAATTAGAAGCTCCTTTAAACTGGAGAATTAAACAATACACCATTTACGATGGCTATTCAAAAGAAAAAGCTATTAGAATAATAAACGAAAACGATACTCAAAGAGAACGCTTTAGAAAAATATTCAACAACAATAAAGACTTAACAAATACCGATTTTGACATCATATTTAATTGCGAAAACCTTACAAGTAATCAAATAGCAAACACTTTAATCGAATTGGTTAAATCATTTTAACCAATAATCCTTCCAACACAACTACCGTAAAAACTCCAAAGCCTTGGAGTTTTTACTTTTGTAAATAAGTCATACTGTTACAGTATCAACCTAACCATTTTTACTATATTAGCCAACTCAATCAAAATACCTTAGAAAAACCAATATATGAAGAGCATTATACAACTTTTTGAGGATAGCGTAAAAAAACACGAAAACAATCCTCTTTTATGGGAGAAAAAAAACAACAAATACACACCTTCTACATATCAGGAAATTTATAATCAGGTATTAACTTTTGCATCAGGCCTTATTAGCTTAGGCATAAAAAAAGGCGACAGAATTGCACTTCTTAGCGAAGGACGTAACCAATGGGTTATTGCCGAACTTGCTATATTATATACAGGAGCTATAAATGTACCTCTATCGGTAAAACTAGAAGCTCCCGATTTACAATTTAGAATTAACCATTCCGACGCTCGATTTATTATTGTGTCGGGAAATCAGGCTGGTAAAATACAACTCGTTAAGGAGCAATTACCTAAGCTCGAAAAAATTATATATATTGATTCGCAGCAAATGCTTGGCGAAAATGAGATTAATATCGATTTTCTTGAAAAACAGGGCGACGAACTATTAAACAATAACAAACAATTAGTTTTAGATATTAAAGATTCTATTACAGGAAACGATATTGCAAATATTAGTTACACATCTGGCACAACAGCCGATCCTAAAGGAATTATTCTTACTCATCGCAACTACACTGCAAATGTTGAACAAGCATTATCGCTAATGAATATTCCTACTTGGTACAAAACTCTACTTATATTACCGCTCGATCATAGTTTTGCACACACTGCAGGTATTTATAGTTTTATTATGAGCGGAGCAAGTATGGGGTTTGTAAAAACAGGAAACTCAGCAATGGAAACTCTAAAAAACATTCCTATAAATATAAAAGAGTTTAAACCTAACATTCTGCTAAGTGTCCCTGCTCTTGCTAAAAATTTCAAGAAAAATATCTATCACGGCATTCACTCAAAAAATAAAACTCTGTATTGGCTTTTCACTAAAGCTATCAGCATGTCGTACAAATACAACAAAGAAGGATACAACAAAGGATGCGGATTAAAATTCTGGGTTCCGCCTATGCTTAAATTATACGACAAAATATTATTCAGCAAAATTAGAGAGGTTTTTGGAGGCGAACTAAAATTCTTTATCGGCGGGGGCGCTTTGCTCGACACCGAACTTCAACAGTTCTTTTATGCTATAGGAACACCTATGTTTCAGGGTTATGGATTATCGGAGGCCACTCCTATCATATCATCAAATTCATTAAAAAAGCACAAGCTTGGATCATCAGGATATTTAGTATCGCCTATGGAATTAAAAATTGTTGACAACCAAAACAAAGAGTTGCCAAACATGCAAAAAGGCGAAATTATTATAAAGGGCGAAAATGTTATGGCCGGCTACTGGAAAAACGAAGAGGCCACAAAAGAAACTATTAAAGACGGCTGGCTTTACACTGGCGACATGGGATATATGGATAACGATGGCTTTTTATATGTTCTTGGCCGATTTAAAAGCTTGCTTATTGGTAGCGATGGAGAAAAATACTCGCCAGAATCGATAGAAGAAGCTATTATAGAACATTCTAAATATATCGATCAGGTTATGTTGCATAATAATCAAAACCCTTATACAGTAGGTTTGATTGTACCAAATTTCCCTCGTTTATTACGAAAAGTAGACTCTCTAAATCAAAAAATTACTACCGACGAAGGTCTTGAAACGGCTGTTAAAATTATTCTTAACGAGATAAATCGCTTTAAAAAAGGTGGAAAATTCGATAAAATGTTCCCCGAAAGATGGCTTCCTGCTACTTTTACAATTCTTGAAGAACCTTTCTCCGAATCGAACAAACTTATTAATAGTACAATGAAGATGGTTCGTGGTAAAATTGAGGAGAAATATTCCGACAGAATAAACTATTTATATTCAGCCGAAGGCAAAAACAATATTATTGAGAATAATAAAAAATATTTAAGTAGTTATTTAAAGCTTTAAACAGCAATATGTTTTTTTTAGTTTAACACACTAATCTGTTTATAGTTTTATATAGAATTAAGACAATAAATAACGCAAGGATGCAATATGAGTAAATACGCTCTTTTATTGCATCCTTGTTTTTTTTACTCAAAATTTAATTTGAACACTTATTGTGTTACCATTTATTAATAAGTATTTAGAAAAAGAATTATAAATCGCCTCGCACAAAAAAAAGTGCCGCGAAAAAAACTTCTAAACCACCCTAAGGAAAAAATGTGCCTCAAAAAAATTTTCAAAATCGCCCCACAAAAAAAAGTGCCATGAAAAAAAACTTCTAAACCACTCTAAGGAAAAAATGTGCCTCAAAAAAATTTCCAAAATCGCCTCACAAAAAAAAGTGCCGTGAAAAAAAACTTCTAAACCACCCTAAGGAAAAAATGTGACGCAAAAAAAATTTTCAAAATCACCTCACAAAAAAAAGTGCCATGAAAAAAAACTTCTAAACCACTCTAAGGAAAAAAAGTGTCTCAAAAAAGTTTCCAAAATCGCCCCACAAAAAAAAGTGCCATGAAAAAAAACTTCTAAACCACCCTAAGGAAAAAATAAGCCTCAAATTTTTTTTTCAAAATCGTCTCACAAAAAAAAGTGACGCAAAAAAAAATTCTAAACCACCATAAAGAAAAAAAGAGTCTCAAAAAAGTTTTTCAAAACCATTACATATCATATTAATATACACAATGCATAAATTAAAAAAGCAGTAAAAAAGAAGATTGAATCAACTTTTTACTGCTTTTATCTTTAAAATACTAATATAAGGCCTCGTTAAAAAATAAAGAGGTCTTTAATATTATATATAAAACTTACTTAACAGGAACATTTTTCAATGTCTCAACAAGGAAATCCCAGAATTTCTGAACCGAAGGAACAAAAACTTTCTCATCAGGAGAGTGAGGGAAACGAATAGTTGGACCAAAAGAAATCATATCCCAATTAGGATAAACACCACCAAGTAAACCACACTCTAAACCAGCATGAATAGCTTTAGTTTCAGGCACTTTACCATACATTTTTTGGTAAGTATCTTGCATTGTTTTCAAAATTGGCGATTCCATATTTGGTTTCCATCCTGGATAAGCACCCGAGAAAGTAGTTGTTGCGCCAGCCAAAGTAAATACCGATTCAACCATCGAACCTAAACTCTTACGAGCCGAATCAACACTACTACGCATTAAGCACATTACCTCAATTGTTTTATCGTTTGTTGCAACAATAGCAAGATTTAACGATGTCTCAACTAATCCAGGCATTGCATCGCTCATGCGCATAACACCATTTGGACAACCTTTAACAGCGTTAATTAAACGTACAGTAGTATCAGCATCAATAACAAAAGCAGGAGCATCTGTTTCTACTAAACCAAAAGTCATATCAGGTTCAGTAGCGGCAAATTCCGATTTAGTAGTTGCTACTAAGCTATCGAAATACGATTTTAATTCTGCAACATTAGCCTCAGGGCAAGTAATAACAGCAAACGCTTCACGAGGAATAGCGTTACGTAAACTACCTCCTTTAATAGATGCTACACGAACACCTTGATTGCGGTTACTATTTTTTAAGAAACGGAATAATATTTTGTTAGCGTTACCACGTCCAAGAACGATATCCATTCCAGAGTGACCACCTTTTAATCCAGTAACACTAAATTTAAAAGCTTTGTGACCAACAGGAACAGACTCTTGCTTATATTCAAATACAGAAGTAACATCTTCACCACCAGCACAACCAACATAAAGTTCGCCTTCGTCTTCAGAGTCAAGATTCATAAGAATATCACCCTTTAAAACACCTGGTTGAAGACCAAAAGCTCCTGTCATACCAGTCTCTTCGTCGCAAGTAAATAAAGCTTCAATAGGACCATGAACAAGATCAGTAGCCTCTAAAACAGCCATACTTGCAGCAACACCCATACCATTGTCGGCACCAAGAGTAGTTCCTTTTGCAGTAACCCAATCACCATCAATATATGTAGTAATAGGATCTGTTTCGAAATTATGAGGAGTATCGCTATTTGCCTGAGGTACCATATCAAGGTGTCCTTGAAGAACAACACCCATACGATTTTCCATTCCAGGAGTAGCAGGCTTACGAATAATAATATTTCCTGTTTCGTCTTTAATTGTTTCTAGACCAAGACCTTTTCCCCAATTAACCATGTAATCCT
>JAFGOQ010000017.1 GCA_016926405.1 Bacteroidales bacterium | reverse complement strand
GTAGAGCCTTTTAATATTCAATGGACAAATAGTGCTGCCGAAACATCGCAAGCCGATGATGTTACTAACCGAAATTTTATAATAAATGATTTACCTGCCGATATTTACGACATAACTGTTACCGATGTTAATGGAACAGTGTTTGTTCTTAAGGTTGATGTTGTTTCTCTTCTAGATATTACCATTTCAGAAACTGTTACACATGTTTTATGTAATGGTAAGTCCGATGGTAAAATATCTTTCTCGGCTAATGGTGGTAATGAGCCTTATACAATTATTGTAAATAACGGTGCTACCGAAATTTTTAACGAAGTAGGTGTTGCAGCCAACGAAGATAAACTTATTGAAAATATTCCAGCTGGCGATTATTCGTTTGCAATTACCGACGCTAGTGGATGTTCTGCAAATAAAGTGATTACTGTTAATCAGAGTGATGCTTTAACAGTTGTTGCTTCTGATATTGTAAATCCTTCTTCCGAGACTTCTACCGATGGCTCAGTAAAAATAACCGTAGCTGGTGGTAAACCGAAATACGATATTGCTATTTATTCTATTAGCGACGATGGTACTGAAACTTTTGTAAATCAATTTGAAGGTGTTTCTCTTACCGAAGTATCTTTCTCTAATCTTACTATTGGACATTACAAAGTTACAGTTGCCGATGTTAGTGGTTGCGATGTTGCTGTTACCGAATTCACCCTTTCATCTTTCAAATTTATTGCCACTGCATATCCTGTGCTTCCTTGCCCCGATATGTTAGGAAAAATTGAGTTGAATATTGTTGGAGGTGCTGCTCCTTTTAATGTAGTTGTTAAACTTGGAGATAAAGAAATAGCTAATACAACTGTCGATATAACCGGAACTACTTCTTTTGATAAACTTTCTGTGGGTGATTATTCAATATCTATTGTTGATGCAAAAGGAAATAATCCAGAAAATAACTTGGAAATAGTAAAAGTTGAAAATTTAAAATATATTGTTCCTTCGGAAGTTAATTCTGCTAGATGTAATTTCCATTTTAATAATGATGATATTGAAATAGGTTCAATAAAAATACACACAGATCAGATTACGGTAAATTATCCAGGCGATCATGTTCTGTCATTTGCTTGGGAACATGAAGCTTCTGATGTGTTTAAAAATAACATTGAAGGACTTAATGCAGGTGATTATATATTGGATATAACAAGTGATTTGATTGGGGACTGTGTATATAAGGAAACAATAGAAGTTGATGCGTCGACTAACATTATTGTAAAAGCTGGTAACGATAGAATAATTTGTAAAGGTAGTGAGACAAAAATAGAGTATGAGATTACCTTACCTAATAACTATCAGAAGAAAGATGTCAAGGTTGATTATAATTTTGAACCATTATCTGTTGAATATAATAATGAAAATTCATTAGATGCTTTAATTCGATACATCCCTGAGAAAGAAGGTGTTTGCGAAATAAAGGTTTCTTATAATAATTGTTCTAATTTTGATGATGTTAAGGTTGATTTCCATCCTCAAATCGATCTTGAGCTTCTTAGAGATTCTGTAGGAAAACTTGTTCCTCGCGATTATGTTTTGGTTGGTTCGTACTACGATTTTGCTTATAACGAAATTGTTCGTCACGACGAAGGTGTCAACACTACTTATAAATGGGGTGAAGCTGAAACTAAATTTTCATTTGTTAACGGTACTAATCCTACAACAAAAGAGCCAATAATTAGCTTTATCAATCCACAAATTGGTGAATATGCCGACCTTATTCTAACAGCAACAAGTGACAAAGGATGTCAGGAGAAATCAGAATTCCGTATTCACTTTATTGGTTCAACACCTCCAAATGCTATTTCGCCTAACGACGATGGTATTCACGATAGTTGGAAAATTCCTAATGCCGAGCAATACAAAGATATTGAGGTTACAATTTTAAATCGTTGGGGTATTAAAGTGTTCTATACTAAGCATTATAGTAATTCAGGCGATTATGGTGATTGTTTCAAAGGTCTCTCTTCAGGAGGAAATAAACTGCCAGCCGGAACGTATTATTTTGTTATCGATTATAATAGAGATGGTTCTTCGCCTGTTAAAGGGTCAATTACAATTATCAGATAAAAGTTTTTTACACATATAATTTGAAAAATAACATTATGGGTAGGATTTTAAAATATGTATTAATAGGATTGTTATTATCCTTCTTTGCCGAGTCAATTAGAGCACAGCAGATGCCTCAATTTTCTCAATTTATGGAGAATAAATTCTTGCTAAATCCCGCTTTAGCTGGAACAACTCGTTCATACGAGATTCGTTCTATTAATCGATTTCAGTGGGTTGGCTTTGCCGATGCTCCACAAACGTATACTCTTAGTGTGTGCGGTCCAGCAAAGAAAAAACCTATGGGTTTTGGAGCCTATGTTTATTCCGATATTTTAGGACCTACATCCAGAACTGGTCTTTCTGGTTCTTATGCTTATAATATTGCAATTAATGAAGATCTCAGACTTTCGGGTGGTATTTCGCTTGGAATTCAAAGTTTTTCTTTCGATGGATCCAAACTTCGATTTGGAGATAGTGAAACCGATCCTGCTCTTAATAATGGATCAAAGAGAACCAGTCTTATTCCCGATGTAAGTGTTGGATTATTTGCATATTCATCAAGTTATTACGGTGGACTTTCCGTTCATCAACTTATTGGAACTTCCGATAATCAGGCTGTACAGCACTTTTATCTTACTGCAGGTTATATCTATTTTCTGAACTCCGATATTACAATGATTCCTTCGTTAATGGTTAAATTTGCATACCCTTCGTCTCCTCAGCCCGAGCTAAATATAAAAGGTATTTACGATAGCCGTATTTGGGCTGCTGTTACTTTCCGTACTTTCGACTCGGTTGGTATTATGGGCGGATACATTCACGACAATAGATATTATTTTGGTTATAGTTTCGACTTTTCGTATAATGCGCTTAGTAAATATAATTCGGGTTCGCACGAAATTATGGTTGGAGTTAAGTTTGATGCTATTAAATAATTATGATTAAAAGATTTATACTAATATTAATTGTTGTATCCTCGTTTGCTTGTTCCGATACCAGTAAAGAAGGTATCATTAGTAATGACGATTTTGTTGAAATTCTTGTCGATTTGCATATTTACGATGCTATGTACGATGTTCGTTCGTCGGTTTTAAAAGCCGATGATGGATCGTGGGAGTTGTATACAAAGGTGTTCGAACAACATAATTGTACTATCGACGATTTTAAATCGTCGTTAAAATTTTATGTTAACAATCCCGAAGAATATAATAAAGTATACGATGTTGTAATTAGTAAACTGCAAATATTAAATGATAGTTTACAGGTTACCAAAGAAAAATTCAAAGAATTGGTTTTAGATAAAGAAGCGCTTCGTAAATGAGGAAAATATCAGCCAATTATGTTTTCCCTATTTCAGGGAAACCTATAAAAAATGGCATAGTTTGTCTTAATTCCGATAATGTTATTGTCGATATTATTAATCCTGGCGATTCTTTTCGCGAGGTGCAGAACCTCGAACGTTATTCTGGAATAATTACACCAGGGTTTGTAAATGCTCATTGTCATTTAGAATTATCTCATCTTAAAGGTGTAGTTTCTAAAGATACTGGCATGGCTGGTTTTATTTCGGAAATAGGTCAATTCAGAGACTCATATTCTGCCGACGATATTCAAAAATCTATTAAATGGGCCGATAATTTAATGCAAAGTCGCGGTATTGTTGCTGTTGGCGATGTTGTTAACTCTACTGATTCTATTTCAATAAAAAAAACTAGTCAACTGTTTTATCATTCATTTGTCGAGTTGTTTGGACAAAATCCGCAATTGGCTAGCCATATTATTAGTGAAGGAATAAAAATTAAACAATCTTTTTCCGATGCAGGGCTTGTTTCTTCAATAGTTCCACACGCTCCTTATTCTGTTTCTCCAGAACTTTTTCAGGAAATTAATAAAGTGGTTTCTAATGATACCATTTCTTCTATTCATATAAAAGAGTCTAACCAGGAAGAACAGCTTTTTAAAGATAAGAAGGGCGAGCTTTTTAGCTTTTGTAAGGCTATGTACAACAATGTGGAATTGAATATTGGTAAAACAACTGATTCTTTAGACTATATATCTCAGTTTCTATCAACCGATATTAATTTGTTACTTGTTCATGCTGTTTTTCTTACTTCCGAAAAATTAAAACAGTTATTTAATACTTACAATCAGAATAAAATTTTCGTTGTTCTTTGTCCTCTTTCTAATAAATACATTGGCAATAATATTTTTAATCTCGACGATCTTCTGACTGTTACCTCTAATATCTGTATCGGAACCGATTCTCTTGCCTCAAATACAGATCTTTCTATTTTGTCCGAGATAATTGAGCTAAGCAATGTTTTTCCTGAAGTTTCGCTTGAGCAGTTATTATCGTTTGCCACTATTAATGGTGCTCGAGCTTTAAATATCGACTCTTTATTTGGGTCTATCGAGAAGGGGAAAAAGCCCGGTTTAAATCTTATTCAAGGTGTTAATTTGCTCAATTTTAATCTTTCCGCTTCTTCTAAAGTTACCCCTTTAATAAAAAGCTATTGAGTTAGTCATTATTTATCATTCTTGTCAAACCAAAAGTAGTCTGTACTGGTAAATGGTCAATTTTGTCGAACAAAAAGTAGTCTGTACTGGTAAATGGTCAATTTTGTCGAACGAAAAGTAGTCTGTACTGGTAAATGGTCAATTTTGTCGAACAAAAAGTGGTCTGTACTGGTAAATGGTCAATTTTGTCGAACAAAAAGTAGTCTGTACTGGTAAATAGTCAATTTTGTCGAACGAAAAGTAATCTGTACTGGTACAGGGTCGATTTTGTCGGACGAAAAGCACTCTGTACTGGTAAATGGTCAATTTTGTCGAACGAAAAGTAGTCTGTACTGGTAAATGGTCGATTTTGTCGAACGAAAAGCAGTCTGTACTGGTAAATGGTCAATTTTGTCGAACGAAAAGTAGTCTGTACTGGTACAGGGTCAATTTTGTCGAACCGAAAGTAGTCTGTACTGGTAAATTTCTGAATATTCAATATCTCTACATTACAATAACTATTATATTGTTTTAACAATTATAACCTTTAATAGCTCTCTGTTTTATAGTATCAGCTATCTCTAAAAGATTTTATTCTTCTTTATATCGACTTTGCATGTGTGAAATTTATTTACCTCCTCTTATAAATCATTTTTTTTCTATGCTATTTCGTCTGCTCTTCAAT
>JAFGOQ010000233.1 GCA_016926405.1 Bacteroidales bacterium | reverse complement strand
GTTTGAAATTTAAAATAGATCATTATAATATTCATAATACCTTTATTGCCGAAGGTATTGTTTGCAAACCATGCGAGTATAACTACATTCGCACAATAGACTATTCGAGCGGTAAAGGATTAATAAATGTTGAACTTATTTTGTAGTTTTAACCACAAGTCACCACAATACCGCAAGTTTAGCGAAGCGTAACTTGTGGTAATGCTAACAATAGCAACAACACTGAAAAGTACTTTAAAATGCAAATAATCTACAAGAAAAAAACCACAAGTCGCAGACTTGCGGGATGGGGGGAAATACGCTGGTACCAAGTAGGAACAAGCAAAACCTCTAAAGATGAAATTATTAATATGTTGAAAACTAAAGAGTGTAGAGAGGCGATAGAAAAATTAGGTGCAGATAAAGCAAATGCTTTATTAAATCGAACAGACTTGGATAATGAATTTAAGAGTGAAATATCAGAGGCTTTTATTAATTGGGTGAAAAATAGTAATGATATCTTTAAATAGAGAAATAGGAAGTGTAAAAACATTTAAGGTATATAAAAATGAGTGTTTTTATATTACAGTTAATAATGATTTATTTGACTTAAACGGTAATACGATTGGTCATAATTGTAATTCAGTTTTCCAATTTGGAATATGGTTAGTGTTTTTAAATTCCATAAAAAAAACAACTGTAGTATATAATATTAATGAAAAAACTATTTCTTTTGAAATAGATGGATTTATAAGTTTAGGTCCTTCTGAAAAAAATACAGTAAATAAGAGTTTGTTTCTTGCTACATACAGATATCAATCTTTTAAATATAGTGCTTTTTTCGATTGTAACAATTTTAGTATGCTTTCTAAAATTAAGCATAATGAGAAAATGGTTGGTGTTTCAGTTCTACTGGACACTGTTTTGTTATTTTATAAAGACAACCGAATTACTTGTTATTCAATAATGGATTATGAGACTCTCTGGCAACTCTCCTTCCAAGAGTTAACAGGCGTAGAAAATATAGAGTTGCATAGCGATTTGGTTGTGGTAGGAAATAAGCTATTCTTTTACCTTACCAACCGCTTACACAATGGTGTAGCATCTACCTTTTGCGTAGATATTAACACAGGTAAACTAATAAAAGAGATACCCGAATTTACCGGCGATGTAAAACTGTTTGATGGTATGCTGTATACAGCGGTTGATGAGGATATAGAAATTATGAATCCAGAAACATTTAATGTAGAGAAGTTCAATATTAAAAGCGAAATGGATAAAAATGATCTTCAGAGAATAGACTATGCGCGCTGGGTAGTAAGTGACAATAAGCTATATTTTGGGCAAAATTTTGGTGCTCATCAAGCCAAAGTGGGAGTAGTAGATTTGCGAACCATGAAAATAACAGACAAACACGTTTTTCCACGTAAATGCGGCTCCATTGGTACAATAAAAGTAAGCGGTAATAAACTTTACGTTCACACACAAGACGAGACACTACATATTTTTGAGGTTTAGGTTATTCCCATCTTGTCCTCGTTTACCGTAGCGCAACGAGGATGCTTTTGAGTTGAAAAGCAGAAAAAGAGCATTTGTAATGCGTGCATGTGTGGTAGTTGTTTTCAGAAAGCATTTTACCCCAAACCCCTGAAGGGGCTTTTTCGTGCGTATGCGAAAGTCCCCTTTATGGGATGTAGGGGTTTTGTTTGCTAAATCAACGAAGTTAATTTAGGGGTTAAATTATAGGGCTACAAACTAGGACGAGAAGGGAGTGCACGAGCTGCAAGTTTAGCGAAGCGTAACTTGTGGTAATGCTAACAATAGCAACAACATTGAAAAGTACTATAAAATGGAAATAATCTACAAGTAAAAAACCACAAGTCGCAGACTTGCGGGATAGGGGTGTTTTAGAAACAAACAGTGCGTTTATAAAAACATTTCTGCAGAATGTTATAAATCAGAATGAAGTGGCAATAGAAACTATTGAAGTAAAAGAGTTTGAATATCTTCCAGAAGAATATATTATGCCAGCAGATAATACGAACGTTGTAATACCCGGAGCAAATGGCTATTAGTGATAATGAACATAAAAAAAACACAAAGCAGTTTTTTATTTACTCTTTGATATTTATCTGCTTTATTGCAGTAGGTGTTTACGTTAAACAAAAAGGGAAAAGAGATGATGAGCAAATTGACAAACATGGCGTAACAACCATAGGCTGGGTTTATTACACGCAAAATTCAACACGAGGCTTATGGGTTAAGTATAGCTTTGAAGTGGACAACAACACGTTTAAGGGAGTGTTAAGAACGCACACAAAAGGTATCAAGGTTGGACAAAAATATGAAGTTGAATACCTTCCATTTGATCCAGAGGTTAATAGAATTAACTTAGATAAAAAACTAAATAACGGTAAGGTCAATGATTAAAAGCCTGCTTAGCTTTTACGTTTTGCAGTAAACCATCCAAAGTGTAAAGAATACAGTGCTTATCTTCTTCGGGTAGTTCGCTGATTTGGTTTAATCGGCGAAGCATGTCGGGGTCTTTAAGTACATTGGTTTCGTTTGTTTACCCAATAGTGCAAGTTTGCAACTTGTACTTGGTGTAAGGTTAAAAAAATAGGATATAATAAAGCTACTTACTGTTAACCATTATCAATTAACCATTAAAAACTGGTAACTCTGTCATAAAAAAATATGGATATGTGGAGTATAAGTTTGGATACGCGGTATAAAACTGTTACTATGTCAGAAAAATGTGCGGTTATATGGTATAAAAGTGTGGATAAGCGGTGTAAAAGTTCGGAGATGTGCCCCCCCCAAATCCCGCAAGTCTGTGACTTGTGGCATTACTTGCAGTGCAGTTAATATTTGAGGAAAAAGTAGAGATGAATTTTGTAAATTAATGCCCAAATACAATTAATATGAGCAGAAATTACAAATTTCATGATCAGTAAAAGCCTTATTTTATTTCTTTTGCTACAGTATATTGGTTAGATGTTTTTATACGACCAGTATACAAAGATATTTTGGTTAACAGTATAAATTACTGTATAGAGCAAAAAGGATTAATTGTTTATGGTTGGGTAATAATGAGTAGTCATGTTCACATGATAATAGGAACAAAAAGTGAACTAATGCAGGATATCGTACGCGATTTTAAGAAATATACATCTAAGGCAATAATTAATTCAGTAGCAGAGAATCCGCACGAAAGTCGCAAAGAGTGGTTGCTTTGGATGTTTGAGTGTGCAGGTAGAAAAAATAGTAATAATAGTAAATATCAGTTCTGGCAACAGCACAATCAGCCAATAGAATTGTATAATAACTTATTAGTAGATCAAAAGTTAAACTATCTTCATAATAATCCTGTTGCAGAAGGTGTTGTTTACGAGCCTTATGAGTACAAATACAGTAGTGCTATTGATTACTGTGGCGGTAAGGGGATGATTCCTGTTGAATTGCTAACGTAGTCGCCCACAAGTCGCAGACTTGCGGGATAGGGG
>JAFGOQ010000232.1 GCA_016926405.1 Bacteroidales bacterium | reverse complement strand
TTTTACGACGATGGCGGAGCATCTGCTAATTACTCAAATAATTTCGAAGGGTCAGTAACGTTTCAACCAAAAGATGAATCGCATAAAATTCAATTGTCGTTTACGGCTTTCGAAACATACTATTCGCACAAGTTATTAATATATAATGGTTCTAACGATACTGCCCCACTTATTGATGAGTATAGTAATTCTACATTACCTAATGATATAAAATCAACTTCAGCCGATGGTTGTTTAACAATAAAATTCTCGTCGGGTTCGTATTCGTCAAAAGCGGGATGGGAGGCCGAAGTATCAAATTACCAGCCTCAGCCAATGTCTTTTGTTTCGGCTGATGGTTTTCAGAATAATATTTCGGCATTAGCACCTGGCGATATCGAGCAGGAGATAGTTGGTTTTACTGTAAAAACAAAGGGTTTATTGACCCCATTGTCGGCACAAAGTGTAACTTTCGATATTTCTGCAACAACAAATAATGCAGATATAACAAAGGCATACCTATACTTTTCGAATACAAATACTTTTAATACTTCGAGCTGTGAAAAAGTAGCCGAAATATCTTCTATTACTGGTAACCAGATTACTTTTAATTTATCGAAACCTCTTACCGAAGGCGATAGCTATTTTTGGTTGGCTGTTGATGTCGATCAAAATGCTGCTCAAAATAATATAATTGATGCTTCTATTTCAAAAGTAGTTATATCTGGTAGCGACTATTCTGTAGCGACTAATAATCCAGATGGTAGTAGGGTTGTTAAGCGTATTTATAATATGGAGAAGTATAAAGAGATTACTACTTCGGGCGGTATGTTTTACGACGACGGTGGCGCAGAAAGCGATTACTCCAATAGTTTTGAAGGTGTGGTTATTTTTAAACCAACCAACGCTAATAATAAAATGCGTATTAGCTTTAATTATTTTGATACCGAAAGTAATAGTGGTTGTACATACGACTATATGATAATTTACGACGGTGTCGATCCTAAGGCCCCAGAGTTAGGTCGTTTTTGCGGTACCGATACACCTCCTGAGTTTATATCTACCTCGACCGACGGAAATTTATGTATCTATTTTCATTCCGATAGTGGCACTGGCAAGGCTGGCTGGGAGGCCACGATAGAGGAATATACACCCGCGCCAATGACTTTTGCTTCGTCAAACACAATAGAGTATTCAAATGCCGACGTTTGTAAAGGAATGGTTGCCGAGCCAATTATTGGATTAAAGGTTGTAACAAATGGTTCGTTAAACCCTTTGTTGGCAACTAATATTTCTGTTGATTTACTTGGAACGCAAGATGTTTCGAAAATAAATGTTTACTACACTGGTAAATCGGCTGTTTTTAGTCGCGATAACTTAGTTGGCGAACAGCTTGTTTCAACTACAAATAATAATGTTGCTATTAATAAAGAGTTAGGCTCGGGCGATAACTACTTTTGGGTTACTTACGATATTTCGCCTAATGCAACTGTTGGTGCTTTTGCAAAAGCCGAAGTTTCTAACATTACTGTCGGCGGATTAGTATACCAAAATAGTAAAGCAAATCTTTCGGGTAGGTTAATTCAGAGTTATGTAAATATGCCGAGCACAAAAGATAATACTATTGTTGTTGGCGACGATATTAGCTTTTACGACGATGGAGGTAAAGATGGTCTTCATGCTAAGGATATTATTGGATCGATAACTTTTGTACCTGCCGATGCTACTAAAAAAATAAAGGTTGAGTTTACCGATTTTGAGCTACAAAATTATGGTGTCGATTTCGATGTTTTTAATGGGTTAACAAATAATGGTTTAAATAAGATTACTGAGCTTAAAGGCGATCAGGTGCCTGCTCCAGTTAAGTCTACTTCAGATGAAGGGGCTTTGCATTTCTATTTTAAATCGTCGCCAATGTTTACACAAAAAGCTGGATGGATTAGCCGCGTATATTGCTACGATCCTAAACCATTGGAGCTGGAAAGGAGCCAGGCCACTCAGCGTGAGCGTAGCTTTCTACAACGCAATACTCAAGATCAGCTTATTCTTGGTGTTGAGCTTACTACTTCTGGCGAAAAAGAGGTGGTTGACTTCACAAAAATGACATTCTCAACACAGGGATGTACAAAGGCTTCTGATATTTCTAGTGCTAAGTTATACTACACTAATCAGCTAAATAAATTTCAAACAGGAGAGCTTCTTGCCGAGGTGAAAAATCCTTCGGGCGAATTCTCTTTTGAATTTAACAAACAAGTTAAATACGAGGATACTTATTATTATTGGTTGTGTTTTGATATTGCTAACGACGCTGTTCCTAACGACATTATCGATGCTGTTTTAGTATCGGTTACTGCAAACGGAAATGTTGTTAACGCTACCGAGGGTAATCCACTTGGTAAGCGTGTTATTCGAAAAGCATTATCTGGAACATATACTATTGATGCCAACCCAAATGTTGATGCCGATTTTGTGTCAATAACCGAGGCTACTCAAGCTCTTAATATTTTAGGTGTGAGCGATGCTGTTACTTTTAATATTGCATCGGGCGAGTATCAGGGGGCTCTTCTTCTAAACGAGATATCGGGAGCATCAAACGATAATACAATTGTGTTTACATCGGCAACAAATAATAGCAACGATGTAACAATAAAATGGAATGGAACCGAGGAGGCAAATACAGTTTTAACAATGAATGGAGCCGACTTTGTTACTTTTCAACATCTTTCGTTTATTAATAAGGGGTCGAGATATTCTAGATTGCTTG
Organism: Bacteroidales bacterium; assembly: GCA_016926405.1. GTDB lineage: Bacteria > Bacteroidota > Bacteroidia > Bacteroidales > UBA6680 > UBA6680. The sequence continues at coordinate 4,499 of JAFGOQ010000232.1, read as the reverse complement.
ATCTGTATGGCGAGGCCAATAATAATAAGTTTATTAATAATGTTTTTGAAGGTGTAGAACTTAATGTTTCTGATAACGAAGATGATAAAATTCTTGTTTACTATGGCGGATCAGATCATAAATCGCTAGATAACAACAACCATTTTATTGGGAATACTTTTAAATATGGTAAGATGGCAATGAGCTATCAGGGTATTAATGCTATTTCCGATTTCGAAGAGGGAACAGTTATTAAAAACAACACTTTCTTTAATCAGTATTTTAAGTCGGTATATCTTAATTATCAAGATAATATTATTATCGAGGGAAATACTTTTATACAGAATAATTGTAAACGAGAGTTTCAGGCAATCGACTTTTTTCAAAACCATAAAAATGCCACTATTGTTAAGAATACTTTTAATCTTGATTGTGGTTCAAAAGGTGGTTCGGCGATATTTTTACGCAATTTTAATTCGGTTGATCAGTCGCACTCACTAGTAGCAAACAACTTTGTTTATATGACTTCAACAAGTCGTCAGATTGTTGGTATAGAGTTACAAGATGTCGACTATTTAGATATTTACCACAATACAATTAAAATTGATGGTTCTTCAACGTCGTCTAAAGCAATGTTTTTTGATAAACGCGGTTCTTCGGTATTCGATAATCTGAAAATAAAGAATAATATTTTCTCTGTTTATAGTGGTGGATTTGTTATTTGGAGTAAGGCACAGGCAACTAACTCGGTTTTTGCAAATAATAACTACTTTGTTAATTCCGATGCCACAAACTTTGCCAAGTATGGCGATTTAGTGGCAGCAAATATTACCGATTGGCAAGCTGCTATTGACGATGAAAACTCAATAAACATTGATCCAGAATTTGTTTCGGCTACCGATCTTCATATCTCTGGAACAAACCTTAAGTTTGGGGTTCAACTGCCCGAAGTTTCCGACGATATCGATGGCGATATTCGAAATGCTGCCACTCCTTATATTGGAGCCGACGAAATACCCGACGCTACTTTCGAAGGTGGATATCCTAAGTTTACCAATGTTTCGGCAGTTAGTGCTAATATGGTTCTTAAAATAGCCGAAGCCGGAACTGTATATTTTGTAGTGATGCCTAAGGGAAGTAATTTGCCTTCGGTTCAACAAATAAAAGAGGGGCAAAATGCCGATGGCCAAAATGCTCTATTTAGCGGTAATGTAGCTTTGGCTGTTGGTGACAAAAAATCGACATTAATCGATGGGCTTACCGAGAAAACTTCTTACGATGTTGTTTTAGTTGTTGAGAAGCAAAATGGCGAATACTCTAGTGTTATAAAGCTTCTTCTTTCTACTCTTGATGTTACTGCTCCCGAGTTTGTTGAGAATACTCCTTTGCTAAAAGAGGTTACCGACAACTCGTTTATGGTTGAGGCTAAAATTAACGAAAGCGGCTTTGTTTACTACGCTCTTTATGCTGGTAATATTAATAATGTTTCTGTTGACGATGTTAAAAACGGTAATAGTGCAATTTTAGCTGGTAAGATAAATGCCGATAAAGAGAGTTTTATTCGTTGTAACGATCTTAGTGCCGGAACAAAATACAATCTTTTTGTTATTGCCGAAGACAATCAAGAGAATGCCAATATTCAGAATATGCCAATAATGGTTTCGGTAAAAACACTTTTTGGTATTTCGGTTTCAAACTTTACAGCTAACTCTGTTGAAGGATCAAAAGTTGTTCTTAATTGGTTACAGCCCGAGAATCCAGCCAATGTAATTATTGTCTCTTCAGAAGATAATAACTTTGGTAGTCCACAAAGTGGCACAGAGTATAATGTTGGTGATGTTTTTAATAACGGTGGCAAAGTTCTTTACAAAGGAAAAGCCAGCAATTTCGAGCATACTACTGTTGAAGTTGGAAAAACATATTATTATAGAATTTACACCTATAATAGCGAAAAAGAGTATTCGCAGTACTTGCAAAATTTTGCTGTTGTTAAAAACGACAAGTGGACAATTCTGGTTTATCTTGATGGCGATAATAACCTCGAAGGAAATGCTATCTCCGATATTAACGAAATGGAGAGTGTTAATCTTCCCGATGATGTTAATGTCATTGTTCAAATAGACCGTACTCCTGGCGAAGATTTTTCTAATGGTAATTGGGCCGATACTCGCAGATATAAAATTACTCACGACAACGATTTATCGATAATAAATTCTCAACGATTAGATACCGAAAATCCGCTTGGCGAGCTTAATATGGGCGATCAGAAAACTCTTTCCGATTTTGTTGAGTGGGGTATTAAAAGTTATCCAGCCGAAAAAGTTATGCTTATCATGTGGGATCATGGTGGCGGATGGCGTTCGGAAACAAATTTTAATGTTACTAAAGGTGTTTGTTGGGACGATACAAACGGAAACGATTATCTAGAGATGCGCGAGGTTACCGATGCACTTGCTTCAGCAGAGTCAAAAACCAATAAAAAGCTCAATATTTTGGGTTTTGATGTTTGTCTTGCCGGAATGATGGAGGTTGCCTATCAGACCAAAGACGTTGTTGCAGACTATTCGGTATTCTCGCAAGCTCTAGTACCTGGTTCGGGTTGGAATTACGACGGATGGTTAACTACTTTAGCAAATAATGTTGATGCGTCTTCGCTTGAGTTGGCTCAATCGGCAGTTAATTCGTATAAAGACGAGTATAGCGGAAAACTTAATGTTACTATGTCGGCTTTCGATATGTCAAAAGTTGACGAGTTAAAAGAGTCTGTAGATAATTTTACAACTGCTTATTTAAGTACTACACTTGAGGCTTCGGTTATTAATGGTGCTTTTAATAATTCCGACTTGTTTACTGCACGTAAAAATTATATCGATCTTGGATTGTTTATGAATTACTGTGCAAATAATCTTTCTGATAATAATTCAAAAGCTAAGGCTACCGATGTTATTAATAAGTTAAGCCAAGCTGTTGTTTTAACAGGAAATACTGGCAATTTTATTAATGCTACAGGATTAAATATCTACTTCCATAAGTTCAACGATTACGAGTGGAACGAATACTGTGCTCCATATTGTAATTTTGCCGATAAGAGTAACTGGAAGTGGTTTGTGAAAAACTACGATAAAGATGGTTTAGCTCCAATGTTTATCGATGGTTATCCAAAAACAGTAAATATTTCGAATACTAGTCTCGATATTGTTGTTAAGACAAATAAAACAGGTAATGCTTATTATGTTATTCTCGATGCCGATGCCGATGCTCCTTCTGTTTCGCAGGTTAAAGAGGGTAAAAATAGCACTGGTGAAGCGGTGGCCGATAATTATTGTGGTTCTGTTGCTACTGTTAAATATTTGGTTTCAAAAAAATCAATAACTAATCTTGCGTCAAATAGTAATTACGATATCTATTTTGTTCTTGACGATGAGGCGGGCGTAACTTGTAACGATGTAATAAAATATAAAACAGCTACCTTAAATCGCAAGGTTGCAACGTTCGAAAATTTATTGCTTGCAAACAATTCGTTTAATAACGGATCCGATAATAGTGGCGGGTTTAACGATGGAGGATTCTTCTTTCAAAATTACTATTCGTCGATGTCGTGGAGCGGTTTTGCTTATTCAAATAAAACAGATAATACAGTTGAGAGTTTGCCAGGGCAATATACTGCTTATGCTGGCTCGGGAGCCGAAAACTCAAGTAATTACGGTGTATGCTACGTTATAGGAACCTTCTCAAGGGTCGATATCACTGATGCTGGCGACGGTGTACCTGTAAGTGGTTTTTATGTTACTAACAATAATTACGCTTATTATTCTATGAAAAACGGCGATGTTGTTGCTAAAAAATTTGGTGGAGAAAGTGGTAACGATCCCGACTGGTTTAAACTTACTGTTAAAGGTGTCGACAAACAAGGTCACTATACTGGCGATGTAGAGTTTTATCTTGCCGATTTCCGTTCCGATAATAATAGCGACGACTATATTGTTGATAGTTGGAAGTGGGTTGATTTAACTTCGCTTGGTAATGTCGATAAGTTAGAGTTCCGTTTATCATCAAGCGATAATGGAAGTTGTGGAATGAATACTCCTGCATATTTCTGTTTAGATAATCTTAATGGAAATGCTCCTGTAGATCATGCTCCAGTTGTAAAAGCTGCAATAGATAATATTGTTGTTAACCAAAACTCTGCCGACAGAGTAATTAATTTAAATACAGTTTTCGAAGATCCCGATGGCGACGAATTAACTTTCGAGGTTGTTTCAAATAGCAATCAAAGCTTAATTCAAACAGCTATCAACAGCGGAAACTTAACCATATCGTTTGCAAACAATCAGGCAGGCGATGGCCAGATTACACTTAAGGCAACGGCAAATGGAAAATCGGTGTCTACAACATTTGGCGTAACAGTTAATGCTGTAGAAGATCATGCTCCAGTTGTAATAAAAGCAATAGATAATATTATTGTTGATATGAATGCCGATGCAGTTACTTTCGATCTTACCAAAGTATTTGCCGATGCC
>JAFGOQ010000231.1 GCA_016926405.1 Bacteroidales bacterium | reverse complement strand
ATGACACATTTTAAATACTCAATACAGCTTTAATTAGCAGTCAAATATTTACAACCAAACAATTTAACCTTATATAATGGATTAGCCCATTAAAAAATTATAGCCTTAAGTTTAAACCTAAGGCTATAATAAATATATTTTATACTATTAGAAATACAAATCGCGTTTTCCCTTTCTAATCTGCTCTAGTCTATCATCTAGCATTTCAATTACACGGGGCTCTGCTGTCTCTTTTAGCTTATCGATATTCTTCTGAATAACATCCCAACCTTTTTTAGCAATGTGTGGTTTTGCATAATCTTCAAGATACTCAGCTAAAGTTAGCATTGCATTTGGCGAACAGAATTTCTTTATAAAACCAGGAACCGAGAACTCCATAAAATGCTCTCCTGTTCTACCATTACGGTAACAAGCAGTACAGAACGATGGTAAATATCCATCTTCTAATAACTCTTCGATAACCTCACCTAACGAGCGATTATCGTTAATAGTAAATTGCTCTTTATTTAAGTTCTGATCTTCGTTAACAGAGTCGGCATAAGCACCAAGTTCAATTTTTGTTCCTCCGTCAATTTGCGAAACGCCAAAACGCATTACCTCGCGACGAATGTGCTCTGGTTCGCGAGCAGTAAGAATTAAACCTGTATAAGGAACAGCAAGACGTAAAATTGCTACCAAGCGAGTAAAATCTTTGTCCGAAACAAAATACTCGCCTGTTAAATTTGTACCTGCAGCATCGGTAATACGAGGGAACGATATTGTGTGTGGTCCTACATTGTAACAAGCTTCAAGGTGATTAGTATGGCGAACCAATCCAATAACCTCAAAACGCCAATCGTACAATCCAAAAAGCGAACCAATACCAACATCATCCACTCCAGCTTCCTGAGCACGGTCTAAACCTGTAAGACGGTAATCGAAATCGGCTTTCTGACCTGCCAAATGATATTTTTTATATTCCTCGGGGTGATATGTCTCTTGAAAAATCTGATATGTCCCAATGCCAGCCTCTTTAACAATTTTGTAGCCTTCAATCTCCATTGGAGCAGCATTAATATTTACACGACGAATTTCGCCTTGACCTTTCTTAACACCATAAACAGTACGAACAGACTCGGCAATATATTCAGGCGAATAATCACGATGCTCGCCATAAACAAGTATAAGACGCTTCTGTCCGTTATCTTCTAAAGCCTCTACCTCCTTAATAAGCTCTGACTTGTCAAGCGTTTTACGAACAGCCTCTTTATTTGTACTTCTGAATCCGCAATAAGTACAGTTGTTAGCACATTTGTTACCAACATAAAGTGGAGCAAACAACACTATTCTATTACCATAAACACGCTCTTTAAGCTCGCGTGCACCTGCTTTAATTTCTTCAATTAACTCAGGTGAATCGGCATTAATTAGTACAGCCACCTCGGCCATTGTAAGTCGCTCTTTATTTAACGATTTTTGAATAACTCTTTGTACAAGCTCTTTTGATGATGGAGTGTTGTTTATCAAATCCCAAATTTCATCCTGATCGATAAACGGTTTCATAGGAACATCTTCTATCCTACATTTTTCTGGATTGAATTGCATAACAGTTAATTTTTGTTTTTTACCAAAACCGATTTAACCTGAACACCGTTTAAACGACCGGCTTTACCAGTAAGCACACTAATTTCGTCGGTTGTTCCTTCAACAACTAACGAAATAACACTAATACCTTTTTCGTTTAAAGGAATACCTTGGCGGGCGATTATAAGATGAGAGTTTTGAGCAATAACATTGTTAAGCTCGGCAACACTATCTTTGTTTTCGATGAGTAGAATTACTCCTCCTATTCTCTTTTCCATCAGTTCTCCTTTGGGTCAGATTGTATATTTTATTTCATTTGCCCTCAAGTCAGCAAAATGCCTTCTGTCAGGATTATCGAATACAAATCTATAAACTATTTTCTATTTTAGCACATTAACACCTAAATAGTTTTTTATAAATATTGGCTAATAACTACGTGAGATTAATTATAATATTTATCACAAAAACGTACTAATAACACAGATCCTATTTCCTATATAGGCATATCATAAATACACAAAGAACTAAAGTAAATCATTATAAATAATAATTCGTAATAAAGATAAATAATTAACACACTACTCTACACAAAACCTTTCTCACTATAAATAAAGCAAATACAACCACTAGTATAAATAACACATAAATGGGGTAATTAAAAAAGCAAAGGTTCACTATTTCAATACTCATTAAATGTATATATATTCGGACTCATTTTTAACTTAAACAAATATACCTAAATGAAAAAAATTATCTCTCTAGCACTACTTGTGCTAGTTGTAACTAGCGCATCGTTTGCACAAAAGAAACGTGTTGCTGTAGTAACATTTTACGCCAATAAATATATTGGAACATCAAACCTTTCAGGTGGAGGAACTATTGCAGCCATAGGTGAATTAGCCGAAAATCCAAACTTCAACCTTGAATCGGTAGTTACTAACTTTCACTCAACTTTTTTTAACGATTACGCTAAGTCGTTTCCTTTTGATATTGTACCTGAATCAGAGGTTTTATCTAATGAACAATACAAAAGTTATAGATCTTCAGACACAACAGGAAGTCGCCTTTTTAGACCTTTAATGATTAATGGATACAACAAACTTATTGTTGGTATTTTATACAAAAAAGATCTTAAAAAGATGGCCGAAATTTTTGATGTAGATGGTTTCCTTTTTGTCAATTTATCTTACGAATTTGCTCCTAAATTAGGTATAGGCGGCATGGGTAGCGCAGGAATTTCCGCTTACGCCGACATAAGCTTATGGACAAAGGATAATAATAAAGTATTTAGAATATACGAATATGCCACTTCTAAAAAGAGTGTTGGAATGGTGGCAGGAGTACCTATTATTAAATTAGAAAAGATACTTCCAATGTGTGAAGACGCATCAGAAAGATTAGTTAAAGATTTAAATAAAAGATTACCAAAAATAGTTAAGAAGGTTTCTAAAAAATTCTCTTAACATTAAATAATGTAAACTAAAAAGCTGCAATCAATGCAGCTTTTTTTGTACTATCTTTTAAGATGAAATCAAACAATCACTAACAAATATTATAAAAGTCAGACTTAATTGAAGCATTCATCTCATCGCTGCTTTCCATTGTTGTAAAATCGCTTAGAAGTTCAGAGAATTCTATTCGCATTTTTGATCCCTCTTCTAATTTATCGGTAGTATTAATCTGAATGCAAATTTCCGGATCGTTATAAAAACTCCAAAGCAAAGCATTATATTGCTTATTGTTTACAAACACAGTAACCGAATAAGTACCTTCTGGAGGAAGAAGCTTATTTCTATCTTTCAGTCCAGTAATTACTAATTGTCCATTATCTATTACTGACTCTGTTTTTACTTGCTGAATATTTCCGAAGAAAAAATATTTACTCTGCAAGTAGCTATTTACCTTTTTAATCCATCCATGCGAAAGAGCTTCTCTAACAAGAGTTGAACTCATTGATTCGTGATGAATATCTTTTTCAGGAATCTCTTCTACGTAAAACTTATATCGCTTCGACAAATAATAGAGCAGCGAAAAATCGCCAGATTTATTATGCCCAAAATAGTGGTTAAAACCAACAACCATACATAATAGTGACAATTGCTTTAACAAAATATCGACAATAAATGATGTTGATGAAATTTGAGAAAACTCAATTGTAAAAGGGATAATCACCAAATGATCGACACCAAGGCTAGAGAGACGATCAATCTTCTCTTCAATTGTATAGATCATCTTTAGATCTTTCCCTGTAGTGTGAGGATATAAAACTTTACGCGGATGCGGATCGAAAGTAATAATTACAGTCTCTCCGTTATATTTCTTGGCTAACTCTTTTATTCTTTTTATAATAACTACATGGCCAGCATGTACCCCATCAAAAGAACCAATAGTAGCAACACTATTGTTAAGTTTTAAACCTTTTAATCCATAATGAACCTGCATTATACTACTTATCTTGACCGCTGTGTTTTTTTACGAAATATGCTACTTTTTCTAACGAAGTAATCATATCATATTCTTCCAAATAAACACTATCGTCTACATTTAATGGACTAGTTGTGAAATTCATAATTCCTTTAATACCTGCTTCAACAAGCCTATCACCCATTCTTGTAGCTGTTTGTGGTGGTGTAGTTATAATACCAATAGATATATTTTTCTCGGTAACAATTTTCGCTAGATCATTAATATGATAACAATTAACATCGGCAATAACTCTACCAATCTTATTTAGATCGTTATCAAAAGTAGCTACAATCTGCATTTTCGAACGCTTACCATTAAAATAGGCCGTAACAGCCTTACCCAAATTCCCCATTCCTAAAACGGCAATATTAAGTCCCTTTTCAGAATCAATAATTCTACCAATTAAAGCAATAAGTTCCTTTGCATCGTATCCCTTTTTCTTAACACTAGAATACCCTATAAGCATAATGTCACGACGAACCTGAACAGGAGTAATATTATGAAGTCCAGCTAATTCATGCGAAAAAATATAAGACTTTCCAGTTGATAGCCAATTAAGCAAACTTCTACGATACTCGCTCAGACGTTCAATTGTTCTTTCAGGTAAATTCATTAATTAAGTAGATTTATAATACTTTAGTGATGCAAAAATAGCAATTATTTATTTTAAATAAAGACAAAATTAAAACATACATATACATGCATTTGCATTAACACCTAAATTAATTTACAGGAAACTTTACAATTAAAACACATGTTTTTATAATTTAGAGAACAAGTTATATTTGATTTAATAAAATATTTAATATTTTAACACTTTATATCAAAGAACACATTTAAAAACAATAAGTTATAACCAAAAAACTATTTACAATTATGATTTACGATAATGTTATTACAATTTGTCTTGGTAGTTCTTGCTTTGCCAGAGGAAACAAAGAGATTATCCAAATT
>JAFGOQ010000230.1 GCA_016926405.1 Bacteroidales bacterium | reverse complement strand
TTTTTTATTATTGCTTATTAGTAACGATCCGCAATTTAACACTTTTGCTTTTTAATTGTACAAAACATATATATAAAACTATATTAATTAATATGATTTATTTGTTTAACAAATTATATCCGTTTTTGTTTTTAATGCGAATGTTTTGTTGTTTTAAGCTGTTGAATAATACAAATATAACTGTTATATTGGAGCTCTAGAATGTATATTCAATCTATTACTACTATGAGCAAAAAAGAACAAATTTTCGATACAATGTTAAAGTTGATTGCTGAGAATGGTATTTATTACACTCCAATGTCAGCAGTAGCAGAAAAAGGTCATGTGGCCGTTGGTACTATTTATCACTATTTTAAAAGTAAAGACGAACTTCTAAATGCTCTTTATTTAAATGTTCAGCGCGATTTAGCAGAGGTGTTACTGAATAGTGTTTCTGATGGAGTTGATATTAAGGAATCGTTTAAAAATATGTGGGTTAATTTGTACAGATATTATATTGATAAATCTGATGCTTTTATGTTTATCCAAAGAATAACCCCGTCAAATCTTATTAGTAATGAAGTGAAAGAGGAGTGTAAACTTATTTACATGCCTATTGTAGACTTTTTTTATAAGGCAATTATGGAAGAAGTATTTGTTAATATGAATATTCAGATGATGACCGAAATGTTTTTTGCATCGGTATCATCTGTAGCTCAATTACAATTTTTAGGTGGTTTGGAAATTACTGAAGATCTTTTAAATGATGCAGCAAATGCTCAATTGAAGGCTTTTGTTAGGTAATAAGTTTTATAACAACTTTTTTTGCGAAACCATTTTGTAATTTTGTTGTTTCATAGAGAAAATATTGAAATGAATTATTACGGAATACTTCTGGGGCTGTTGGCCTTTTTTATAATTGGACTATCGCATCCACTTGTTGCTAAAGCCGAGTATTATTTCGGTAAACGCATTTGGTGGGTGTTTTTTATTATTGGACTGCTATTTTCAGCAATATCATTATTTTTTAAAAATCAATCGTATTCAATAATAATGGGAGTGATTGGATTTTCATTTTTCTGGAGTACTCATGAGATATTTAAACAACACAAAAGGGTTATTTCGGGCAGAGCAAAAAAGAACCCAAACAGAGAATACAAAATATAGTTGTTATGAATATTGTAGGAATTTTTGTTGGAGCAGTTGCCTTTTTAAGTATAGCTATTTCTAGATACTTAACAATAAAAGGTGAGTATTACTTATCGAAAAGGCTATGGGTAGGGTTTCTGTTTTTGGGAATATCATTATTGGTGGCATCGCTGTTTGTTGATAATGATGTAGTATCAATTTTGCTAGGAATTTTAGCCTTTAACTTTTTATGGGGTATAGGCGAAGTTATTGAACAAGAAAAGAGGGTGTTGAAAGGATGGTTTCCCAAAAATCCCAAGCGTACTTACAATAAATAAAAACACAATTTGTCTACTGCTTTTTAATAAGTAGTTTTGCACACTATTAAGACTTTTTTTCGGCAAAGAGTATTAGCAATAATTACATTATAGTGATTAAAGTGAGGATCTCAATTATGTAGTTATGTTAATCTTGTCTAATTTTTATACTGATGGATAAAATAAAATCTATTTTACTAAAATATAACTCTGCAGGACCACGATACACAAGTTATCCTCCTGCAAATTTTTTTACTGAGAGTGTTAATAATGATAACTATATAGAGTCGTTGATTAAGTCAAACAACGAAGGCGATAGTAAATTAAGTCTATATTTTCATATTCCATTTTGTTCGCAATTGTGTTTTTTTTGTGGTTGTACAACCCAGAAAATGCGTAGCGACGATTTTGTATCGAAATATATTGATGCAATAATAAAGGAGCTTCAATCTGTTTCTGAATTTGTTAATTCAAATAGAAAAGTTACTCAAATTCATTTTGGTGGTGGTACGCCTAATGCTATTGACTTTTCGCATCTTCGAAAGATTGTGGAAAAGGCAAAAGAGCTTTTTGTTTTTGCTAGTGATGCAGAAATAGCTATTGAGTGTAATCCAGCTTATTTAGATGAAGAGCGAGTAGAACAGTTAATAGAGATTGGTTTTAATAGATTCAGTTTAGGGATTCAAGATTTTAATGAAAATGTTTTAAAAGCAGTTAATAGAGAACCTTCATTACTAAATGTTGAAGAGCTGGTTAATATTATTCGAAAAGATGGCCGTGCATCGGTAAATCTCGATTTTATTTATGGTTTACCATTGCAAACTGTAGAGTCGTTTTTAGAAAATATTAAACGATCAATTATTATAAAACCTGATAGATTAGTTACTTTTTCGTATGCTCATGTACCTTGGGTGAAAAAAGCTCAGCAAGTTTTGGAAGAGACAGGATTGCCTAGTTCAGATATGAAAATTGAGATGCTTACAAAAGGTTATCAATTGTTGCTTGAGAACGGCTATAAATCAATAGGAATGGATCATTACGCATTACCAACCGACGATTTGTGTTTAGCTAAAGAGCAGAGGAGTCTTCATAGAAATTTTCAGGGCTATTGTACAAAGAGATCAACAGGTCAGGTTTTGGCTTTTGGCGCAAGTGGAATTAGTCAACTACATAGAGCGTATATTCAGAATATTAAGAATGTTACAAAATATATTGATAGCGTTAAGGAGACTGGTTTTGCTATTGAGCGAGGTTATTTGCTTGCCGATAACGAAATTATTATTCGCGAGTGTATAAATACTTTGATGTGTAATAAATACCTGTCGTTACAAGAAAAGGCAAGTGAACTTAATGTTTCGGTTAGCGAACTAAAAGAAATTATTAATTTTAGCGCTGATAGTTTTTCTGAATTTATCAACGATGGATTAGTTAAAATTGAAGATGATTGTATTGAAGTATCAGAAAATGGTGCTTTTGTTATTCGAAATATGGCGATGCTTATCGATCCAATGCTGAAGACAGGTGATAATATGTATTCGAAAACAATTTAATTAAGATAGTATTTAAAGTAGATATACTAATACTTATGTTTTTGCAATTACATTTATTGCATTGATAGTTAAAACCAAAATCTGAAAATATATTAAAATGAGTGATAATAATAAAGTTGTAATAATAGGTGCAGGGTTAACGGGTTTGGTTACTGGTTATTATTTGAAGAAAAGGAATATTCCTTTTGTTATTCTTGAACGAAAGGATAGAGTAGGAGGAGTTATAAATACTTATCGTCAAAAAGGTTTTGTTTTTGAAGAGGGACCAAATAGTGGTGTTGTTAGTAACAAAGAGGTTGTTGAGCTTTTCGAAGATCTGAAAGAAGATATTGATGTTGAACCAGCAAACTCTGTCTCTAAGGCTCGTTGGATTCTTAAAAACGGTAAGTGGCATGCTTTGCCATCGTGTTTAATATCGGCTGTTACAACACCTTTATTTACTCTTAAAGATAAGTTTGGAATTCTTGGTGAGCCTTTCCGTAAGCCAGGAACAAATCCTAACGAAACTCTTGCCGATATGGTGCGTCGTCGTATGGGAAATTCGTTTTTAGATTATGCTATAGATCCTTTTATTCTAGGAATATATTCGGGTGACCCTGAGAGATTGGTTCCTCGATTTGCATTGCCTAAACTTTATAACTTAGAGCAGAAGTATGGCAGCTTTATTGGTGGTGCTATTAAAAAGAAGCGCGATAAAACTGCCGAAAACGATAAGCGCGTAACCAAAGATATTTTCTCAATTCGTGGGGGATTATCAAACCTTACAAAAGCCTTGTATACATATATAGGCATAGATAATATTGTTTTAGACTGTAATAATGTTTCTGTTTCTCGTGATAACGAAAACTATAATGTTTCTTATTATAAGGATGGAAATACAGAAAATATTAAAGCTTCGAAAGTTATATCAACAGTTGGAGGATATGCATTGCCCGATATTTTTAAGTTTATTGGTAAAAAGAATTTACAACCAATAACAAATTTACAGTATGCTCAGGTTGCGCAGGTAGTTGTTGGTTTTCAGCAATGGAAAGGTTCAAGTTTAAAGGCTTTTGGAGGATTAATACCTCATAAAGAGAGACGAAATATTCTTGGTGTTTTGTTTTTATCGTCGCTGTTTAAACGTCGTTCGCCCGATGGTGGTGCATTATTGTCATTTTTTGTTGGTGGCGTTCGTAATCAGAAGCTTGCACTTGCCGATAACGAAACTATTAAAGAGATTGTACAGAAAGAACTTGAGCAACTTTTTGACTTGCCTGAATGGAATCCGCGTATATTTAAGGTGTATCGTCATCCTTATGCTATTCCACAATACTATGCCGATACAGAGCAACGATATGAGTGCATAAATAATTTGCAACAACAATATGATGGAATAATTTTGGCAGGAAATATTCGCGATGGAATAGGAATGGCCGACAGGATTAAGCAAGCAAAACAAATTGCATTTAGCATATAATTATAATATTTTTTTTAAGCCTCCATTATTTGGAGGCTTTTTTGTTTGTTACTATTTCTTTCTAAAAAAGAGTATTGACTTTAAGTTTATAAATCGATAAATTGAACCTGCATTTATTAATTTATAAAATTATTTAAAATGGAAACAAATTTAATGACAGGGGCTTACACTGCCTACCGCACAGAGATTTCAAAAGAAGAGATGAATGTTTTTAATACCGCTATTAAGGGTATTCTTGGGGTTAATTATACTCCTCTAACTGTTTCAACTCAAGTAGTATCAGGTATTAATTATCGCTTTTTTTGTAACGCCAAAGGTGTTTACCCTAATGCTTTAAATGAAGGTGCTATTGTAGAAATTTATCAACCATTAAATGGAACTCCTCATATTACTTCTATTAGAAGATGTAATTAATAGAAGGATTTCTAAACTAAATAAAAACAGGTTAGCATAACTAACCTGTTTTTTTATTTTTTCTTTTAAAGAAAGAGTGAATTTTTAAAAGTTGGTTGTAGTGTGAAACAACTAAATAATATCACCTCTTCTTCTCTTATAATGTTTCGAATCGCCCCATTCGTCGTATGCTATAGTGTCGCCAGTGAGATTAATGCGGGCATCCATACATCCTGCACAATCTTCGGCCTCTTCGTCGGTGCATGGTTTGTTTTGGTAAAGGGCATAATCGTTACGATACATGCCTGGAGTAATATTTGGCATAATAATATTGGCTCCAACTTTTATAGCTTTTTCGCGGCCAATAGGATCTATTGCCTGAAGAGCTGTAGCTGCTGCAATATTTATGTCTTTCATTATAATACGTAGAATAGCAATCATCTTTAGAGTAAGATTAAAACGCTCTTCTAGTGGCATTAAAGCATCTTTGTAATTGTATAGTGGAGTATCCTCGTGCTCAATGTATGGTCCCATTCCGCACATATCAATATCTAAATCTTTCATAAATAAAAGATCGTCGGCCATATCTTCGTAAGTCTGAAAAGGCAAACCAATCATAACTCCTGTTCCTGTTTGATAGCCTACTTTTTGTAGATTTTTTAAACAGTTTATGCGGTTCTCGTAGTTATGATTTTCGTCGGCAGGGTGAATTTTGTAGTATAAATCTTTGTTGCTCGACTCTATACGCAGCAGGTATCTATGAGCACCTGCATCAAACCAACGTTGATATGTATCAATGCTCTCTTCGCCAAGCGAAATTGTTATACCAAGTTTTCCGTCGGAGAGTTTTTTAATCTCTTTTAAAAGATTTTCAATGCGTTTTAGATACGACGAATTGGTTAGTTCGCCAGCTTGCAATACAATGCTTCCGTATTTGTTATCGAATGCAAATTGGGCTGCTTTTAATATTTCTTCGTCCGAAATATTATATCTATTGCTATTTTTGTTGCTCTTACGAATTCCACAGTACAGACAGTCTTTCTCGCATATATTCGAGAATTCAATAAGACCTCTAAAGTGAACCTTGTTGCCAACATGCTCTTTTTTTACCTGCGCGCTTTTGGCGTATAGTAAGTTTCGTTCGCGAACATCCGATTTTAATAATCTAATAATATCTTCTTTGCTATAATTATCTTGAAGTAATATCTCTTCTACTGTCTTAGTCATAATTGTAAAACTTTGAGGCAAAAATAATCAAACATTTTATTTAGGTACTGCTATTCTTAAATAAAAAGTTTTATTAAAAATAAAAGTGTGTACTGTTTCAAAAATTTGTTAGGCTGATAAATTCATCGAAGGAGGCAGTAAAAAAGTTGTTAGGCTGTCAAATTCATCGAAAGCGGCAATAAAAAAGTTGTTAGGCTGTTAAATTCATCGAAGGAGGCAGTAAAAAAGTTGTTAGGCTGATAAATTCATTGAAGGAGGCAGTAAAAAAATTGTCAGGCTGTTAAATTCATCGAAGGCGGCAATAAAAAAGTTGTTAGGCTGTTAAATTCATCGAAAGCGGCAATAAAAAATTTGTTAGGCTGTCAAATTCATCGAAGGCGGCAGTAAAAAAGTTGTTAGGCTGTCAAATTCATCGAAAGCGGCAATAAAAAAGTTGTTAGGTTGTCAAATTCATCGAAAGCGGCAATAAAAAAGTTGTTAGGTTGTCAAATTCATCGAAAACGGCAATAAAAAAATTGTTAGGCTGTCAAATTCATCGAAAGCGGCAATAAAAAAGTTGTTAGGCTGTTAAATTCATCGAAGGCGGCAGTAAAAAAGTTTTCGCACCAACAATGTTCGACAATGTTCATAACCGTGTGTTGCGGTAAAAAAATAAAATTAGCAGTTTTTATTCCAACTAATTTTTTACATTTGCCTTTGATTAACGAATAGGAGTGCCTTTTAAGGCTGAGATTATATCCTTTGAACCTGATGCAGGTAATGCTGCCGCAGGGAATTTCAGATTATTTCTTTTTTATATTAAAACTCCCATTCTGTTTTCGAAATAGTAATATTATTTACCAAATACTATTAAAAAAATGGAAATTGAAGTAAATGGTGTATCACAGCACTTAGATGCAAATCAAAACCTAAAGAATCTTATCGACAAAACCGTATCGGACACTCGTGGCATGGCTGTGGCTGTTAATAATACGGTTATTCCGCAAAATTTGTGGAGTCAAACATCGTTAACCGAAAACGATAAAGTTCTGTTAATAAAAGCAACCCAAGGCGGTTGATGATTTATGAAATTTGGTAGAGGCTTTACGTGTAAAGTCTTGTAGAAAATAAATTTTTTAACTCTTTTATTAATAGAATAATTATGAATAACGATATAAATAAGATTATTACAAAAAAGCCTTTTCCTGGCTCAAAGAAAGTATATGTTAAGGGCGAAATGTTCGATATAAACGTGTCAATGCGCGAAATTGAATTATCAGACACGGTTGATTTCGATGGTAACAGAATAGAGAATCAGAATATTACTGTTTACGACACTTCTGGTCCTTACACCGACGAAAATTATAATGTTGATATTACCCAAGGGTTGCCTAAAATACGTCAGCAGTGGATATTAGACCGTGGCGATGTTGAACAGCTTAACCAAATGACTTCGCAGTATGGCAACCAGCGTCTTAATAATACAGAGCTAGACTCTATAAGATTTAAGAATCATACAAATAAACCACTAATTGCCAAGCAGGGAAAGGTAGTTACACAGTATCAATACGCCAAGCAGGGATTAATAACGCCCGAGATGGAATACGTTGCTATACGCGAGAATCAGAAAATTGACTCGTATAATGATTTGCTTAGAACACAACATGCTGGGCAAAACTTTGGTGCAACAAATCATATTTCGCATATAACTCCAGAGTTTGTGCGCAACGAGATTGCCGAAGGACGTGCAATGTTGCCTGCAAATATTAACCATCCCGAATCGGAACCAATGATTATTGGTCGTAACTTTTTAGTTAAGATTAATGCTAACATTGGTAACTCGCCAACAACATCGAGCATTGCCGAAGAGGTTGAGAAATCGGTATGGGCAATTCGTTGGGGTGCCGACACCGTTATGGATTTGTCGACAGGTAAAAATATTCACGAAACTCGCGAGTGGATTATTCGTAACTCGCCAGTGCCAATAGGTACAGTGCCATTATATCAGGCGTTAGAGAAATGTAATGGTAAGGTAGAAGATCTTACGTGGGAAATTTTTAAAGATACTCTTATTGAACAGGCAGAGCAGGGTGTCGACTATTTTACTATTCATGCAGGACTTTTATTGCACCATATTCCGCTTACCGCTAAACGTATGACAGGAATTGTTTCGCGTGGAGGTTCGATAATGGCAAAATGGATGTTGACATATCATAAAGAGAATTTTTTATATACTCACTTTGCCGATATCTGCGAGATACTTTCGCGATACGATGTGGGAATATCAATTGGCGACGGTCTGCGTCCAGGATCAATTTACGATGCAAATGATCGCGCTCAGTTTGCCGAGCTTGAAACAATGGGCGAATTGACAAAAATTGCTCGCGAAAAAGGAACACAAGTTATTATAGAAGGGCCTGGTCATGTGCCAATGCAGATGATAAAACAGAATATGGACAAGCAGCTAGCCGACTGTATGGAAGCTCCTTTTTACACTCTTGGGCCATTAACTACCGATATTGCTCCGGGTTACGATCATATTACATCGGCAATTGGAGCAGCACAAATAGGATGGTACGGAACAGCAATGCTTTGCTACGTAACTCCAAAAGAACATCTTGGTTTGCCCGATAAAGAAGATGTTAGAGTTGGTGTTGTTACATATAAGCTTGCAGCCCATGCAGCCGATTTAGCCAAAGGGCATCCTGGCGCTCAGGTGCGCGACAATGCTATGTCTAAGGCACGTTTCGAATTCCGTTGGCGAGATCAGTTTAACCTTGCTCTTGACCCAGAAAAGGCATTAGAGTATCACGATAAAACTCTTGAAGGAGAGAGTTATAAGTCGACACCATTTTGTTCTATGTGCGGCGAACACTTTTGCTCAATGCGAAACACTCAGGAATTGCGTAAAATGGCAGGTAAAGAGACTCGATTAACAGACGAAGAGCTATCGGCAAAGTTAGAAGAGAAAGCTAAAACTTTTGTTGAAGAGGGAAGCCTTTTATATAAATAGATTTAGCTTACCATTAAGCCTCAAAAGTTTTTTAATTAATATTTTATAGAGTCGCTATTTTGGCGACTCTATAAAAACTTACTGAGGATTATATTTTATAAAGCAGGATGAAACCATTCTACTTACTATTGATACCATACGAAATTAAAGCAAATGGAATCGCAAAGAATAATAGTAATATCGTCACCAACAGCAGTACCTTCGGAAATAGAGAAAGTATCTTCTCTATTTAATGCAGGGCTTAAGCAATTTCATGTTCGAAAGCCAAACTTTTTGCATAGCGATATGGAGAACTATATAAAAAGTATACCTATATGCTATCATAAATATCTTGTTCTTCATTCGCATTATGGCTTGGCGGTTAAATATAACTTAAAAGGCATTCAAATAGGATACAAAAGTATTCAGTATACATCTCTTTACAGTGGCAAATTCTGTTATTTAGGATATTCAGCTCATTCGTTTTCTGAAATAGAAGAGTATAAAGATTTTTTCACCCATTTTTTTATTAGCCCCATTTATAATTCTATTTCTAAGAGTGATTATAAGTCTAATTTTTCAGAAAATCAGATTATCAATTATCTTGAAAATAACTACAATACTAATATAATTGCTTTAGGAGGAATAGATGAGAGTAACTGTAGAATAACTTTAAATATGGGGTTTTCTACGTTGGCTTTTCTAGGTGCTATTTGGCAAAGCAACGATGTTGTTAAAACATATAGTAATATTTCAAAGAGGTTAAATTTTCGACCAACAGTTCTCTCAATAGCAGGTTTCGATCCAAGTTCGGGTGCGGGAGTTTCTGCCGATATTAAAACATTTGAGCAACATAAGGTAATTGGTTTTGGCGTGACAACTTCAATAACTTATCAGAACGAGAGTGAGTTCTTAGATGTCGATTGGTTGTTAGCTAGTCAGATTGAAAGACAGATTGATGTTTTGCTTATAAAGCACAATCCTTTATTTGTTAAGATTGGTTTAGTAGAGAATATTGAAACTCTAAAAATGGTTGTTCGATATTTGAAAAACAGAAACAGTGAGGTTAAAATAATTTGGGATCCTATTCTTAAAGCTTCGGCTGGCTTTACTTTTCATAACACTATCGACAGAGAGAATCTGTTTTTATTACTTCAAAATATTTATCTCATTACTCCCAATATACCCGAGTGTAAACAGCTTTTTGGTACATGCGACTATTCTACAATTCAACAAATGATTATTGATAACAACATTAGCAATGTGCTTATTAAAGGAGGTCATTCGGACGATAATAGCTCTCTTGATGTGTTAATAACTAAAGATGATATAATTAAAATAGAAGGCGTAAGGGTTAATAATAAAGGAAAGCATGGTTCGGGATGTGTTCTTTCGTCGGCTATTTGTGCAAACCTATCGCAAGGATTTACACTGGAGTTTTCTGTACGAAAAGCCAAGCTATATATTACCCAATTTATTAGTTCAAACGATTCTCTTTTAGGGTTTCATAATTAATGCAATATGGAAAAAGTAATTTCTAAAATTCAGTTTATTACCAACTATCAATCGTCGATATCGCATTTCGATCAGGCAAAAAAAGTATTAGAGGGAGGTGTAAAATGGATTCAGTATCGTCCTAAGAGTATCGATTTGCAAAGAGTTTTAGACGAAGGAGGGAAGATAGCCGAGCTGTGCAAACAAAACGAGGCTACATTTATTGTTAACGATTATGTTGAAATAGCTAAAGAGCTAAATGCCGATGGTGTTCATATTGGCAAAAACGATATGTCGGTTACTGATGCCCGTATTTTGTTAGGTGAACATAAGATAATTGGTGGAACGGCTAATACTTTAACTGATGTAATAGACTTAGCAAATAATAAAGCCGACTATATTGGACTAGGGCCTTACAGATTTACCCAAACAAAGAAAAACCTAAGCAGGGTTATTGGAGCAGAGGGTTACACAAAAATTATTTCGTGTTTAAAAGATATGAATATCGATATTCCAATAATTGCCATTGGAGGAATACAAATACCCGACATTAATATATTAATGAATACAGGTGTTTTTGGAATTGCCATATCGTCGTTGCTATCGGATGCCGATAATATTACCGAGAAAACAAATGAATTATGCAATATAGTATCTGAACGATATCTATTGTAGATACAAATACATAAAAAGTAGTAACCAGAAAAA
Source organism: Bacteroidales bacterium (assembly GCA_016926405.1). Lineage (GTDB taxonomy): Bacteria > Bacteroidota > Bacteroidia > Bacteroidales > UBA6680 > UBA6680. The sequence goes on along the minus strand of JAFGOQ010000230.1, from coordinate 12,904 downwards.
TCAAAAAAAAATATGGAACCTTTAAAAATTGCAGATACAATATTTACTTCTCGACTATTTACTGGAACAGGTAAATTTTCGTCGGGAATAGTAATGCGCGATGCTCTTGTTGCATCGAAAAGCGAGTTGGTAACAATGGCTTTACGCCGTATCGATTTAAAAAATCAAAACGACGATATATTACCTTATTTACAAGAGGCCAATTTTAAACTGCTTCCAAATACATCGGGAGTTAGGAATGCTAAAGAGGCTATTTTTGCTGCCGAGTTGGCTCGCGAAGCTCTTCAAACAAACTGGCTTAAACTTGAGATTCATCCCGATCCACGATACTTATTGCCCGATGGAGAAGAGACTCTTAAGGCAGCCCAAGAGCTTGTAAAGCGTGGATTTATTGTTCTTCCTTATGTTCAGGCCGATCCTGTTCTTTGTAAAAAACTTGAAGATGTAGGAACAGCTACTGTAATGCCTTTAGGATCGCCTATTGGTAGTAATAATGGTTTAAACACTCGCGATATGATTCGAATAATTATTGAGCAGAGTAATATTCCTGTTGTTGTTGATGCTGGTATAGGTGCTCCCTCGCATGCTGCCGAGGCAATGGAGATGGGTGCCGACGCTGTATTGGTAAATACAGCTATTGCGGTTTCGCAAAATCCTGTTCAAATGGCTATTGCTTTTAAATTAGCTGTTGAGGCTGGTAGAATGGCTTTCGAGGCAAAACTGGCAAAACAATCATCAATGGCAAATGCCAGCAGCCCATTAACATCGTTTTTATCGTAGAGACTTAAAATGCAACGTCTCTAATGCAACCATTATTTGCAACAAAATCTAAACAAAATGTTTACAGACATAATAAAAGAATACAATTGGGAACAGACTACCAACCTCATCTATAGTAAAACTGTTGACGATGTTATTTCTGCTTTACAGTCTAAAAAGCCTACAATCGACGATTTCATGGCGTTAATATCGCCAGCCGCCGAACAATATATTGAGCAGATGGCTCAAAAGAGTAGTCTTATAACTAAAAAGCGATTTGGCAAAACAATACAGCTTTATGTGCCGCTTTATCTATCTAATTTCTGCCAAAACAATTGTGTTTATTGTGGGTTTAGTGCTAAAAATAGTATTAAACGCAAAGTTCTGACTTTTGAAGAGATTGAAGAAGAAGTAATAGCTATTAAAAAGCTAGGGTTTCAACATATACTTTTAGTAACAGGCGAGGCCGATGTTAAGGCTGGTGCCGAATATCTTGCAAAAGCTTTCGAAGTTATTAAAAAGCATATGTCGTCAATTTCAATTGAGGTACAACCTCTTAAGGAGGAAGAGTATTCAAGCTTAATAAGCAGCGGGCTTAATACTGTGTATTTATATCAGGAAACATATAATAAACAAAAATATGCTAATTACCATTTAAAGGGCAATAAGGCAAATTTCGAAAATCGTATTGATGCCTACGAGCGTCTTGGTAGAGTGGGCGTTTATAAAATAGGATTGGGATTTCTAGCAGGTTTGGAAGATTGGCGAACAGATGCTTTTTTTACTGCATTGCATTTAAATTATTTGAAAAAGCAATATTGGAAAACTAAATTTTCGATATCGTTTCCTCGTCTTCGTCCGCATGTTGGACAGTTTGAGCCTAACAGTATTATGACAGATAAACATTTAGCTCAGTTAATATTTGCTTATCGCCTTTTCGATGAGAATGTAGAGATAGCCTTATCAACACGCGAAAGTGCTAGTTATCGCGATAATATGATTTCCCTTGGTGTTACATCAATGAGTGCCGAGTCGAGAACCGATCCAGGTGGATATGCTCATCCCGAGCAGAACAAAGAGCTTGAGCAATTTACTATTAACGATAATAGAACCGCTGCGCAAATGGCCGAAACAATTCGTAGCAAAGGTTACGAGGCTGTTTGGAAAGATTGGGATTTTTGCCTTCAATAAATATAAATAATGGATTTAGAAAGATATAATAGACATATAATACTTCCTGAAATAAGTACTGCTGGTCAGCAAAAACTGTTGAGCGCCAAGGTACTTGTTATTGGTGCTGGAGGGCTAGGTTCGCCAGTATTAATGTATTTGGCAGCCGCTGGAATAGGAGAAATTGGTATTGTTGACGATGATATTGTTAGTTTAAGTAACCTTCAGCGTCAAATTTTATATAAAGCTACAGAGGTAAATCAACCCAAAGCACTTGTAGCTAAACAGCGTATTCTCGAGAATAATCCAACCTTAAAAATTGAAATTTATCAGGCTCGTTTTACAGAAAGCAATGGTTTAGAAATAGCTAAAGGGTACGATTTAATTGTTGATTGTACAGACAATTTTGCCAGTAGATATATTATTGACGAAGTGTGTCGTAAACTTAATATACCAATGGTTTACGGGTCGGTATCGAAGTTTTGTGGTCAGGTGGCTGTATTTAATTACAATGGAGGTAAGCAGTATAAAGAACTATTTTTAGAGCAACCCGAAGATGATTTAGACGACTCTTCTAAACTTGGAGTGATTGGCGTTTTACCTGGTATAATTGGATCGGTACAGGCTAACGAGGTTATTAAAATAGTTATAGGGTTAAATGATGTTTTAAGAAATAAGTTGTTTTTGCTCGATTCAAAAACAATGATATCTAATATTGTAGAGTTTTAAACTAAGGCTTTTGCACCATTAATTGTGAAAATAGATAAGTTGCTGAACTTAAAATGATATCAGGATAATATGTATAGTTTTAATTTTTAGAAAGTGTAATATTAAAACTCCTTATGAGGAGATTATTAACAGATGCTTATATTTTAAAATGTTTGTAACTATAAATCTAAAAAGTTATCATTTCTGTTGGTGGTATCGATATGGTATTGCCTTGTATTTATAATTGGTACAATAATTATTCTATTTGTGTATGGTCAAATAAAAAGAGGTTGTAATAGTAATAAAATTGGCAAGCCATTATTATTGAATTTCATCCTGTTTTGTGGCTTTATATCTTTAATTTTTATACTGTTTTATATTATTTCTTTTTAAATAGACCCTTAAAAACACACTTATTGAAATATTTTTCATAGAATGTTAAAATTATACTATTTTTGAGCAAAATATATGAACAGACATAATGACCATATTACATTATAAATCGCAACTTTATCTTTATCAGACAGCCATTAATGTTGGTTATCTAAAAATGTTTGGCGGTTTATAGTCCACTTCATACCCTTTATCCATCTGCTCTAGATGGCTTTTTTTTGTTTTGTCATAATATAAAACTAAATAATACATTCATAATGATTCACGAAAAATTATTGAACCCGCAAAGCATTGTTGTTGTTGGTGGTTCGGACGATATTCAGAAACCAGGTGGTAAAGTATTAAAAAATATTATCGATGGTGGTTTTAAAGGCGGTTTGTATGTTGTAAACCCTAAGTTGGATAATGTTCAAGGAATTGAATCTTCGCGCGATGTGAAAGATCTTCCTAATGTTGATGTTGCTATTCTTGCTATTGCAGCTAAGTTTTGTCCATCAACAATTGAAGTTTTAGCTAAAGAAAAAAACACTCGTGGTTTTATTATTCTTTCGGCAGGATTTTCTGAGGAGAACGAAGAAGGAGCTAAACTAGAGGCTCAAATTGTTGATACAATAAACTCTGTTGGTGGTAGTCTTATTGGACCAAACTGTGTTGGCTTATTAAATACAAACTATAATGGTGTATTTACTACTCCAATTCCATCGCTTGATCCTAAAGGTGTTGATTTTATCTCGGGTTCGGGAGCTACAGCAGTATTTATTATGGAGGCAGGTGTACCTAAGGGATTAACTTTTAATAGTGTTTATTCTGTAGGTAACTCGGCTCAAGTAGGAGTAGAGGAAGTTCTTGCTCACCTTGACGAAACTTTCGATCCTGCTACTTCATCAAGAGTAAAATTATTATATATCGAGAATATCGATAAGCCACAAATGCTTTTAAAGCATGCTAAGTCGCTTATTAGTAAAGGATGTAAAATTGCTGCTATTAAGTCGGGTAGCTCTGAGGCTGGTAGCCGTGCTGCATCGTCGCACACAGGTGCTTTGGCTAGTCCCGATGTTGCTGTTCAGTCGTTATTCCGTAAAGCGGGTATTGTACGTTGTGCTGGTCGCGAAGAGCTTGCTACAGTTGCAGCAATTTTTATGCACCCAGAGCTTACAGGCAAAAATATTGCAATTATCACTCATGCTGGTGGTCCTGCAGTAATGCTAACTGACGCTCTTTCAAACGGTGGATTAGAGATTCCTCATATTGAAGGTCCTAAGGCATATGCTCTTTTAGAGAAACTTTATGGTGGTTCGTCGGTAGCTAACCCAATCGATTTCCTTGCTACAGGAACAGCTGAGCAGCTTGGTCATATTATTGATGCTTGCGAAAACGATTTCGATAATATTGATGGTATGGCTGTTGTTTTTGGTTCGCCAGGACTATTCCCAGTTTACGATGTTTACGATTTGTTGGACGAGAAGATGAAGAGCTGTAAAAAGCCTATTTATCCAATTCTTCCATCGGTAATTAATGTAAAAGACGAGATTGCTCACTTCATTGCTAAAGGCAGAATTAATTTCCCTGATGAGGTAATTTTTGGTGATGCTCTAGCTAAAATATATAATACACCAAAGCCAGAATATGCAACTACAGAGTTAGCTGGTGTTAACCGCGAAGCTATTCGTAAAGTAGTTGATGAGGCCGAAAATGGTTATCTATCGCCAGAGCAAGTTCAAGAACTGCTTGATGGTGCAGGTATTCCACGCGCTGGCGAGGCTGTTGTTGAGAGCGCCGACGACGCAGTTGCTCAGGCACAACGTCTTGGTTATCCTTTGGTGATGAAGGTTATTGGACCAGTTCATAAATCGGATGTTGGTGGTGTTGTTCTTAATGTAAAAGACGATGCAACTGTTAGAGCTGAGTTTGAGCGTATGATTGTTATTAAAGAGACTACTGCTATTCTTATGCAGCCTATGCTTTCGGGTACTGAGCTTTTTGTTGGTGCTAAAGCAGAGGAGAAATTTGGACACATGGTTCTTTGTGGTTTAGGAGGTATTTTTATTGAGGTTCTTAAAGATGTTAATGCTGGACTTGCTCCGCTTACTGATAAAGAGGCCGATAGAATGATTAAGACTCTTAAAGGTTATGGAATTATTGAAGGAGCACGTGGTCAAGAGCCTGTTAACGAGGATATCTTTAGAGAGATTGTTGTTCGTTTATCGAAATTAGTTGAAATAGCTCCAGAGATTTTCGAAATGGACTTAAATCCACTTCTTGGTAGCCGCGATAAAGTTGTTGCTGTTGATGCTCGTATTAGAATAGAAAAATAAGATTATGAGAAAATTTTCGAAGTCTGAAAAGATACTTATTGGATGTTTACTTTTGTTGCTAATAATGATTTTATTAAACTGGAAACAGTTTGTTACAGGCGTAAAAGAAGACTCTATGAAACTTTTCCGCGACAAAGATACCGTTCAGGTTGATGCTGCAAAGGTTGACACTGTCCAGACAGACAAAAAATAAATATTTGTAGAGACGCGCCAAGGTGCGTCTCTAAATTTATAATGATTATTATGAAAAAAAACGATTTACTTTTCATTCTTGGCTTCATTGCCCTGTTTTCACCATTCTTTTTAAGCGATACTGTATTTAATTTTTACGAAAGCTTTAATAAAGAGCATGGTATGATTACCAGTTTTATAAAGTTTGCCATACTGGCTACAATAGGCGAGGTTATTGGTTTACGTATTAAAGCGGGTAAATATAATACTCCTGGTTTTGGTATTTTGCCTCGAGCCATTGTTTGGGGGTTTCTTGGTTTAACAATTAAAATGGCTTTTGTTATTTTTGCTGTTGGAACACCTGCTTTTCTTCAGTATATGGGGATTAACGATGCTGTTGCTATTTTTAAAACACCAGGTTTTACCTATACAAAACTATTAATAGCTTTTTCTATTAGTACCTCAATGAACCTTATTTACGCTCCTGTTATGATGACTCTGCATAAGATTACCGATATGCACATTACATCAAACGGAGGAACACTAAAAGGTTTCTTTACAAAGATTAATATATCTAAGCACTTTGTAAATCTTGATTGGAGTATTCAATGGAATTTTGTATTTAAAAAGACTATTCCATTTTTTTGGATCCCTGCGCATACATTTACGTTTATGCTGCCTGCCGATTATCAGGTGCTGTTTGCTGCAGTGTTGGGTATAGCTTTAGGAGTAATTCTTAGTATCGCTGCTTTGAAAAGTGCAAAATAATATTATCTTTGTTTGGCTCGGATTTTGGTGAACTTAACTGGCAAGATATTGTTTAAGAATAGTTCCCTGCAAAAATGTAGACACAATAAACAAATATAATATGAAGAAGATTGGAATATTCTTTGGCCCAATAGGGAGTAGTGCCGAGAAAGTGGCAAAAATGATTCAACAAATGTTTGGATCGGACAATGCAGATATAATTGCTATTAGAGAAGCTACAGCTCAAGACATGCAAAAGTATGATAACATTATCATGGGAATGCCTACTCTTGGTAAAGACGTATGGGATTCGGAAAAGCATGTTAATGGATGGGACGATTTTAGACCAGAATTTGCTAAAATTGACTATACAGGCAAAAAAATAGCTCTTTTTGGTTTAGGCGATCAGATTTCTTATCCAAATAATTTTGTTGACTCAATAGGAAATATAGCCAACAGGATTATGGAACATGGTGCTCAAATAGTTGGGCATGTATCTACAGAAGGTTACGAGTTTAACGAGAGTAATGCTCTTATAGACAATGATACTAAATTTGTTGGACTGCCTATAAACGAAACGCATGAGCCTGAATTAACAGGTCAAAGATTATCTAAATGGATAGATCAACTCAAAAATGAATTTATTTAATTATACTAAAACCGCTCGCTATTTGAGCGGTTTTTTTAGCTTTATAAATTATTAACTAAACAGAAACAAAAATGACAAATCAACAAATTAACATTTCGCCTAAAAAAATTCGCTTTTATGTTATACTGGGAATATCTATTATTTTCATTTTAATCTTCCTTAATAGCACATTTGTAATTCTTCAACCAACTCAGCGTGGAATAGTGTTTAAAAAATACACAACTGGTTTAGATGTTGATCACGTATTACACGAAGGTCTTAATATTGTTGCTCCTTGGAACGACGTAATTAAATTCGAAATTGCGGAACAACAAATTGAAGAAACGATGGACGTAATGTCGCAAGATGGTCTGGGTATTACTATCGATGTATCTCTTCGTTTTAAGCCCGATGCTGCTAAAATTGGATATTTATATCAGTCGTTTAGAGCCGAGTATATTAATAATTTTGTTCGTCCTGAATTACGTTCGGCTGTTCGTCGTACTATTGGACAATTCACTCCAGAAGAATTATATGCTTCAAAAAGACAAGAGATTGAGATTATATTAATGGAGAACACTCGTAAAATTTTAGCCGATAACAATGTTGAGCTTAAAGCTTTACTTTTCCGTTCTATTAAACTACCAGCTTCTATTCAAAAGTCTATCGAAGAAAAACTTTCTGCCGACCAAGAGGCTCAGAAGTATAACTATCTTATCGAGAGAGAAAAGAAAGAGGCCGAACGTCGTAGAATCGACGCCGAAGGTAAAGCGGCTGCTAACCGTATTCTAAGTGCTAGTTTAACCGATAAAATATTAAAAGAAAAAGGAATTATTGCAACAGAGGCTCTTGCTAAATCGCCAAATGCTAAGGTTATAGTTATAGGAAGTGGTAAAGACGGTTTGCCAATTATTTTGGGAAATAACTAATCTGATAAAGAACATATTAATATAGGAGGTTGTCGTAATTGGCAGCCTCTTTTTTTGTGAAAAGAGAGATGGAAATATTATCCAATAATACTTGAATAGATTAAATACGACGAGAACAGAATAATTACCACTATTAAAAACCATCGTAAAAAGTTAGCTCCCCAATCAACAGCATATTTCGAGGCAACCAATGCTCCTGCAATATTTCCTATTGCCGATATTAGTCCAATTCCGAAATGCACATCATTGTTATAAATAAAAATTGATAAAGCAAAAGGGCTGTATAGAAAAACAATCATAACCTTTAGTGCATTAGCTCTAACTAAATCGTATCCAGCATTAAGAACAAGTGCCGAAAGAATAAAAATACCAACCCCAATATGAATAAATCCACCGTATAGTCCAATAAAAAAGAAAATCAAATATTGAAGGGCTGTAGGCTTTGCCATAACTTTTTCCGATTGACTCTTTAGCCACTTTTGTGGGCTTCTGAAAATAAATACAATCATTGAGATCATAATGAAAGCCAACACAATCTTAAAGATACTATTATCAATAGTAATGGCTATTTGCGCTCCCAATATCGATCCTATAACTACTGGGATAGCAATTAAGAAACCTTTTTTTATATCTAATACTTTTTTGCGTTTAAAGCTTAACGTTGCTGTAAGAGTTTGCATTATAACACCTAAACGAATAGTTCCGTTTGCAGTGCTTACAGGAAGTCCTAAGAACATAAATAGAGAATATGTTAAAACAGTTCCGCTACCTGCAATGGTGTTTATAAATCCTACCATAAAACCTGCAATAATAAGTAATGCTACAATTGAAGGCGAAGTAATATCAATATTTTGAAAAGTATCTATGTGCATAGTTTATTAAATTGACTGATTTCTGTTTTGGCTATCGTTAATAAATGGAACCTCTAAATTAATTATATTCTATTATCCTTATCAGTTTTTAAGAGATTGTTAGCTAATGTTCTTTAGCTTTTATTTTAAGCTGATGTTTTGTTTTATAACTATTTGGTGTTAATATGGCTAATTAAAACCAGTTAATTTTAATTTAATTTTGAGAGTGATAACTTGTTGTATAGCTTTAGCTTAAATTATTATTGTAATTGATTTTTAAATTCTAAGAGTGTTGATAATGAGTATTGACTAGTGCTCATTCAGTATAAATACCTAATTGTAAAAACAGTATTTTATACTGTAAAAAAGTCTGTTAAAAGCTATTATTTTTGAAGTGTTAAAGTATAAAAGGCATATTTGATAGAAGCATAAACCACGAATCAATATTTGGCGACAGAGTAGCATGATTTGCGCCAGTTTAATATTGAGATTATTAATTAATTATAGTTATTTGTTGATCTCGTTACCTGAAAAATGGTAACGAGATTTTTTTTATTTTATGTAATCACAATAAAAAAGAGCAACCTGTATTAGATTGCTCTCTTATTTTGTATGTGTTAACTAATTATTAGAATCTTAATCCAACCATTAATTGAACAACACCATTTTTAAGTTTATAACTTTGAGTTGTATTGTTTAATAATGTTTTCCAGTTATCCTGATTAGCAACATTTCCTAAACCTAGGTTATATGTTCCACTGGCAACAAGACCAAAAGGAAGATTAATGTCTAAACCGAAGTTCATACCAAAGTCCATACTTTTAAAGTATTCTTCGTTAATATTATCAATATCTTTAAGCTTATTATCTAATAAGAATCCAAACTGAGGACCTACCTTAAGGTGTATAAACTTAAGAACTCTAGCTCTTAAATAAATAGGTATTGTAACATAGTTAAGAGTAATATCTTTATCATAATTAACCATATTACCCAAACTGTTTTCGTATTGAAAATTAATGTTAGTAGCTCCCTGTTGCGAGAAAAGAATTTCTGGCTCAATAGAGTACTCGTTGCCAATAATAAAGAAAATACCTCCAACAAAACCTGCTTTTGAGTTGGCTTTAAAATTGCTGTAAAGCTCACCAGGAGTATTAGCAAAGTTAGCTCCTAATTTAACCCCAAACTTCTTTCCGCTTTTCTCTTTTGCATTAATTGTGGCAGGCAAAATCATGGCCACCATCATAATAAGCAATAATTTCTTCATCGTTATAGTTTTAAAAATTAGGCTGTAAAATAAAGATATTCTTCTGTATTTGAAATTTAAACAGTGTAAAAATAAATGATAATGCAAAAAAAAACCTTGCACTCAATAAGTGTGCAAGGTTTTAAAAGTATATGATGTAATTTATTTTACCTCAACAACTGCATTCATACCACAAGTGATAGCCTCTTCGTTCATAGGAATCATGTGGTGGTGACGCTCAGGAAGCGATTTCTTAAGACCAGCAATAACATTTTCCATTTTTACAATAGGTCTAACTTTAAGGTAAGCACCTAAAACAATCATGTTAAAAGTTTTTGCATTTTTAAGTCTAGCAGCTTCTTCAGCAGCAGCAATACGATAAATTGTAATATCGGTACGCTTTGGGTGACGTGTAATACCGTTTGGATCGTAAATTAATACACCACCTGGTTTTACATTATTCTCAAACTTATCAAGCGATTGTTGGTTAAGAATAACTGCTGTATCAAATGCGTTAATTGCAGGTGAGCTGATTCTTTCGTCACTTAAAATAACAGTAACGTTAGCAGTACCACCGCGCATTTCAGGACCATATGATGGCATCCACGAAACTTCCTGATCTTGCATAATACCTGAATATGCAAGTATTTTACCCATAGAAAGTACTCCTTGGCCACCAAATCCTGCTATAATGATTTCTTCTTTCATCTTAATTCAAAATTTGGTTATTACTATTCGTCCTTCATGTCGCCTAGTGGATACATAGGGAACATATTTTCTTTCATCCACTCGTTTGATTTAACAGGAGACATTTTCCATCCCGAGTTACATGTACCAACGATTTCAATAAAAGAAGTTCCTTTTTTCTGTGCCGAGTTCTCAAATGCTTTGCGAACAGCTTTTTTAAGCTTACGAACAGGACCTGCTGCCTCTGCACTCTGACGAGTAACATAACAAGTACCTGGTAGCTGAGCTATTAGTTCAGTAATTTTTAATGGGTGACCATTAAGTTCTACGTTACGTCCGTAAGGAGTAGTTGCTGTTTTCATGCCAATAAGAGTAGTAGGAGCCATCTGACCTCCTGTCATACCATAAATAGCATTGTTTACAAAGAAAACAACAATGTTTTCGCCGCGGTTACAAGCGTGCATAATTTCGGCAGTACCGATTGATGCTAAGTCACCATCACCTTGGTATGTGAAAACATATTTTTCTGGCATAAGACGCTTAGTAGCTGTAGCCAATGCAGGAGCACGACCGTGAGCAGCTTGTTGCCAGTCAATATCTAAATAGTTATAAGCTAATACTGAACATCCTACTGGAGAAATACCGATAGTTTTATCCTGAATGCCCATCTCCTCGATAACTTCAGCAATTACTTTATGAATAGTACCGTGAGTACATCCAGGACAGTAGTGCATTACATTATCAAGAATAACGTCAGATTTACCGTAAACTAGGTTCTCTGGTTTTATAATATCTTTAACGTCCATTTCTTATCCTCCAATAATTTTTTGTTCTAAAGCTTCAACAATCTCTTCTGGTGAAGTAATAATTCCACCATAACGACCAAAATGCTCAACAGGAATACGGCAGTTAACTGCTAGTTTAACATCTTCAATCATTTGTCCAGCACTCATCTCAACAGATAAGATACCTTTAACTTGATCGGCCATTTCGTTGATTTGCTTGCTTGGGAAAGGGAAAAGAGTAATAGGGCGTAGTAAACCTACTTTAATGCCTTTTTCTCTAGCTAACTCAACAGACTTTTGACAAATACGCGATGATGATCCGTAAGCAACAAAAAGGTACTCAGCGTCATCACACATAAACTTCTCGTAACGAACTTCGTTCTCTTCGATAGTTTTGTATTTTGCTTGAAGTTTATGGTTGAAAATCTCTTGTTTTGCAGAGTCTAGCTCAAGCGAAGTAGAGATATTTCTTTCTCTGTTTTTTGTTTTTCCTGTAGTAGCCCAAGTACCCGACTTAGCAATAATCTCTTCTTCAGTCCAACGTGGAGTGAAATCAGCTAACTCTACTTTTTCCATCATCTGACCAATCATACCATCGGTAAGAATCATAGCTGGGTTTAAATATTTGAATGCAAGATCGAAACCTAATCCAACAAAGTCGTTCATTTCTTGAACCGAGTTTGGAGCAAGTACAATAAGTTTGTAGTCGCCATGACCACCGCCTTTTACCGATTGGAAATAGTCCGATTGTGCAGGTTGAATAGTACCAAGACCTGGGCCTCCTCTAACAACATTAACAACTAAACAAGGTAGTTCTGCTCCTGCAAGGTAAGTAATACCTTCCATTTTTAAACTCATACCTGGACTTGACGACGAAGTCATAACTTTTTTACCACATGAAGCACCTCCATAAACCATGTTTATTGCTGCAACTTCACTTTCAGCCTGAAGAACAACCATTCCTGTCTCTTCCCAAGGCATACGAGCCATTAAAGTTTCAAGGACCTCAGATTGTGGTGTGATAGGATAACCGAAATAACCGTCTACTCCTGCACGAATTGCAGCTTCGGCGATAACTTCGTTACCTTTCATTAATCTTAATTCTCCCATTTTATTTAATTTTTTTTGTTAAAACAATAATTATGCGTCAACCTTTACCTTGTATACTTCGATAACGCTGTCTGGGCATACCATTGCACAGCTAGCACATCCGATACATTTTTCTGGTTGTTTCATATACGCATAGTTGTATCCCTTGCCGTTTACCTCGCGCGCTAACGCAATTACATCGGTTGGGCAAGAAACAACGCATACACTACAGCCTTTACATCTTTCGATGTCGACTGTAATTGCTCCCTTAATTTTTGCCATAATTGTGTATTTTGATGATGATGATTTATTATTTAATTCGACCCCCAAAGTTATAAAAAATATAGCCTTATTGATAATTTTTGACTACGATTAATTCTGATATAAAACATTGTTAATCAGTATTTGGTTACTTTAATCGGTAATTTA
>JAFGOQ010000229.1 GCA_016926405.1 Bacteroidales bacterium | reverse complement strand
CACAAATATTCAACATGAGTGGCTTTCGTATGTTAATACAGCAAAAGCAAAATCGCTTATAAAAGATGCTATAAAAGCTGAAACAAAAAACCGTAAAGAAAAGGGAAAAGCCCATCTTGAAGTTGAATTATCGAAGATAAATCTTCATCCAAACTCCGATATTTTAAAAAAGCTTTTGATTGGATATAATGTTAATTCTAAAGACGAGTTATATAGTAAAGTTGGTAGTGGAATAATAACTCTTAGTAATTTATCTAAAGTGTTAAAGGCTAATTCGCCAAGCCGATGGGTAAAGTATTGGGGATTGAAGTTTGGGTCTAGTTCAAAAGCTCCGAAGCCTGTGCTTGAGTCAAAAGAGGTTGCTAAAAAAGATAAGAGTAAAACATATTTGTTAACTCAAGGTGATTATGTTGAAGATACTGATTTCACTATAGCCAAATGTTGTAGTCCTATTCCTGGTGACGATGTTATTGGTTATAGGAATACTAATAACGATGTTGTAATTCATAGAAAAACTTGTCCGCAAGCTATTAAATTAATGTCGAGTCATGGGAATATGCTTTTAGATGCGCAATGGGCAAAACAAAAGTTCTTCTCTTTTCTTGCTCAGGTCTCGTTGCAAGGTGTTGATAGACAAGGTATAATTGCGGAAATAAGTAGTCTAATTTCGAAAGATCTTGATGTAAATATGCGTAAAGTACTGATTGAAAGTCATGACGGTGTTTTTGAAGGATTTATCGATCTTTATGTTCACGATGTAAACAATCTGAATAACTTAATTTTAAAAATTGGAAAAGTTAAAGGGGTTGTTAAAGTTGCTAGAGTTGAATTAAATAGAACTAAGGAATAATTTAAATATAGTCTAAATAAGAATTATTTTTGTTATGTTTACACAAAAATAAAACTGTAATACTATGTATTGCCAAGAAACAAAAGAAACTGTAAAGAAGATATTTATAACCTTTCTTGAAGAGAGGGGGCATAGAAAAACTCCCGAACGATTTGCCATTTTAGATGAAATTTACTCTCGTGAAGGTCATTTTGATATTGAAACACTATACGATTCGATGAAGAAGAAGAAGTATAGAGTAAGTCGTGCAACATTATATAATACTATTGAACTATTGCTTGATTGTAATTTAGCTGTAAAGCATCAGTTTGGTAAAAATATTGCTCAATTTGAGAAAGCTCACGAGTGCAAGCAGCACGACCATTTAATCTGTATTGAAACAGGTAAAGTTATTGAATTTTGTGATCCTCGGATTCATGAAATTATTCAAACAGCTTGTCAAACCGCCGATTTTAAACCTTCCCATCATTCGTTATATATTTACGGTTTAAGTGCAGAAGGTATTGAAATAAGAAAAAAAGCAAAAGCCTTAAAAGATGCTATCCAGAAATAGCATTTGTTATTCTGCTAATACCTTTTTATTCAGTAATTATGTTGCCAATTATTTGGTTGTATAGGCATTTAATTTTCTGAATATAGTGTAAAAGTAAATCATAGTGTAAGAATTACTCAGAGCCTTTTTGTAGTTTTTTTGTTGAAATATTGGTTACCTTCGCATCTCAAAAATAGGAAATAATCATGCACGATAAACTTCAGCAATTTGTTCAGCTTCTTTCGGAGAATATTAAGAGTAATACATTTTTAAAACTAGTTATTAGTAACAAGCGAAATAAAGCCAGCGATTTAAAGACAGTTACAGTTAAATATGTAACAATTAATGCTGGTGAACGTTTGTCGTTTGTTTATCGCTATCCTACAAAGGATGTTACTAAAAATTACGAACTAGCAGAAGGTTTAGATCTTATTTCAAAATTTTTAATAGAAGCCTTTTTTCAAGCCGATTTGTTTACTTCTACTGATGTTTGCCATTTGCTTATAAATAAGAAGAATGTTGCTAATTTGAAGGTTAAAAAGTCTGTTTCTAAAGCTGAAATTCCAACTTCTCACGATAAACAAAAAAATAGAATTATTTCTGCCGAGAATAATATTTATCTTCGCGAATTGGGAGTTTTAAATGGTGATTTTGCAGTGAGGCCAAGCATGAACCATAAGTTTCGTCAGATTAATAAGTATGTCGAAATTATTGATGGTGTTGTTAAATCTGTTGATTTTGGTAATTCATTAAATATTGTTGATATGGGATCAGGCAGAGGTTATCTTACTTTTGCTTTGTACGACTATTTTGTTAATAAATTAGGGCTGAATCCTAAAATAATAGGTATAGAATTACGCAAGCAGCTTGTTGACACTTGTAATTCTATTGCAAAAAAATCATTGTTTAATGGACTCTCGTTTATTGCTCAGAGAATTGAGGATGCTGATATCACCAATACAGATATGCTTATAGCTCTTCATGCTTGCGATACGGCTACTGACGATGCTATTTATAACGGAATTAAATGTGGGGCGAAAGTAATAATTTGTGCGCCATGTTGCCATAAGCAAATAAGAAAGCAGATGGCACCAAATAATATTCTAAATCAAATTACCAAACATGGTATCTTACTTGAGCGTCAGGCCGAAATGGTTACTGATGCTATTCGAGCTAGAATTCTTGAAGCATACGGCTATAAGACAAAGGTTTTTCAGTTTATTGAAACCGAACATACTCCAAAAAATGTTCTAATAGTTGCAGTTAAAGCTAAGTATATGGATGCTCCTGATGAGGAGATTTTAAAGTCAATTCAGGAATTGAAGTCTATTTTTGGAATAGAATATCACTATCTAGAAAAACTCTTTGTTAAATAATGAGTTCTTGTTTTTAAAGGGTAGCTTATAGAGCCGAAATATATCGCTCCATTCCTCCATAAAGAGCTTGATAACCTTCTATTTTCTTCTTTACAGAGTTTGATAATTTCTTTGTTTTGCTACCTTGTTGTAAATATAAGTCGTTAATTATTACTCTTATACTATCTATTTCAGAAAGTAGCTCTTTGTATATCTGAGTGTCAATATATAACAAATCTAGCTCTTCCATTTTTAGCTCGCATGGCAAACTTTTATTATCGGTTTTCCATGCATTTAAAAGTCGTTCTATAGATCTAGATCTAATATTTCCTATAGACGAGATTGCTCTGCGTTCCTTTGGAGTGAGAGGTTTATCTTTTGGTAATAGCTCTTTTATTTTGTTTAGCCTTTCAAGTATATTTACTTTTTCTTCGTATTCTAAGTAAAACTTACTTTTGGTATCTTTTTCTTTCATAGTATAAGTAAAATGCAAAACTATTGATTTTACTCTATAGTTTTGCATTATTTTTTTGTTGAGAAAATTAAAGATTACTCATTGCTTCTTCTAATGAAGGATAATAATTTACTTTAACAAGTCCTGATTTCTTTTCACTCTCTTCAAGATTTTTTACAGACATTTTAGCAAAAGCACTTGCTGGTACAACAAAATTTAATGCTGTAAGACCAGCTTTAGCTAATGCTGGAGTTACATTTCCAGCAACCCATTCAGTATCCTCTTGTTTTAATACTGAAGCCTCTTTTGTATCACATACAAGGCTTTTACATCCGTTTTCTCTAAATAAATTAATGCACTTTTGGTGTGCTGTACGTAGTTCTTCCGAATTACAAAATCCTTTCCAAGTTTGAAGCATCAATTTTTTCGAACTGTCAACCTCAACAACTAAAAATCTCTCTTTCAATAATGTTTGCATGATTTTTCTCCTTATTTTATATAATTAGTAACTATATGTAAATACGTAAAAGTTTTCAGTTTGTAGTGTTATATCTTGTTTTTGCTTTATTATAAACAACAAAGTCCGCAAATATAAACTATCTGCGGACATTGTATGAATAAAATGAATAAAAAATTGACCCTTTTCTTAGATGTTTTTTATTGCTTCATCAATATTTTGGTAGTAATTAACCTTTACATTGCCTTGTTTTTCTTCGCCCATTTCTAGATTTTTTAGGCTCATTTTTGCAAAAGCACTATCAGGAATAACAAAATTCAACGACTTAACACCAGCTTTTACTAATGCTGGGGTGACATTTGCTGTAGCCCACTCTGTATCATCTTTTTTTAATACAGCAGCTTCTTTTGTGTTGCAGATAAATTTATCGCAATTGTTTTTCGAAAATAATTCAAACGATCTTTTGTGACCATCGCGTAATTGCTCAGAGTTACAAAATCCAATCCAAGTTTGAATCATTAGCTTTTTAGCAGTATCAACTTCTACTGTTAAATACTTTTCTTTTAATAATGTTTGCATTTCCTTTATTATTAATGATAAATAATTAGATACACCATTTAATAATTGCCGACGATATATACCAGTTTGCTCCTTGGTCGCCCAAAGCTATTCTGTCGCCTTTTTTAATTACGCCATTTTTGTAAGCAATATCTAGATTTACAGGAATACTTGCTGTTTTAATTGCTGCAAGTGTTTCTAATGTATCAAAATTCTTATCAATAGAGCTTTCTAAGTTGTGCATCCAAGCATTTGTTAATGCGGCAAACTGCTGACCAAAGATAAATTTATCAACATCATTTGATGATATTTCTAATTTTGAGAAACAGCATTTTAATGATTCTGGAATATATCTCTCTAAGAAAGGTACATCGCGTTGAAGGCTTATTGGTTCAACTGTTAAAAAGGGATCGATTGAGAATTTTGGTTTGTCGCCTCCTTTAAAACCCGAGCGTATTTGAATTCCTGCTGCACGAGGTCCTTGCCACGACATATTGTGAAAAGCCTCAATGCCGTTTCCTTGTTCTACTTCTTGAAGTATTACTGCTCCCGCGCCATCGCCAATAGTTAGTGCTTTAAAGTTCGAAAAATCTACATTTTCTAATAAACTTTCTCCTGCCACAACTAAAACAGTTTTAGCGAAACCACTTTGAATAAACGACGATGCTGTCATTATTGAAGGAATAAATCCGTTAAAACCGCAGTCTACACTGAATGCCGATGCATTAACAGCTCCAATTTTTGTTTGGACGTATGCCGAAAATGGAGGTGTTAAATATTCTGGGTCTTTGCATGAATTAGTTGTAATAACCAAATCAATATCTTCACCTTTGAAACCAAATCTGTCCATTGCATCTTTTGCTGCTTTTACAGCCATTTGTGCTGCCGTTTCGCCATCGGCCATTCTGCGTGCTGAAATACCAAAAACGGCATCAAAGTCTACCCCTTCTGGTTTTTCGATGAACGAAAGATCGTTGTTTGTTATTTCTTTTGATGGAAGGTATGATCCTATTCCTACTATACCTACGCTTTTTGCTGGAATTACAGCTTGAGTGTTACTTAAGATAAATTCGTTGTTTTGCATGATTAATTTAGTTGAAATTCTACTTTGTTAATATTGTTAAGTGAGTATTTTTTTACATTCTTAATTAGTTCTGGAGACACTTTTTGCAGTAGAGCAATGTGATTTTCGCCTGCTCCCGATGATGCTAACAGAACCATGTCTTTATCTTTTATTAAGTCGTTTTCTATGGCCTCCATTAAATTTACAGGAACACAACAT
>JAFGOQ010000016.1 GCA_016926405.1 Bacteroidales bacterium | reverse complement strand
GTGCGGCTCGATTTTTTTTTGGAAAATATCGTTTTACATTAAAAGCAAAGGGAAATATATATATTGTAAACCTTGATTCACTCAAATCAGATACCTTTTTATAATATTATTGGGAGTCTATTTTTTGTGTTTACTAAAGATTTTTAGCAAAACCTTTTAATGTGTGTAAAGGCTTTTCTGTATAGTTTACTTAAGTTAATGTGTAGATAAATAGAGAGGTGTGTTAAAAAAAATATAACGTATCCTTTTGGTGATATATTAAAATATGCTATTTTAGAGGGACTAAATTTTAAACAGATATAAAAAATGGAAACAGTTTTAATGTCGTGTGACGGAAATACCGCTTACACTATAGTGAAAGACTCTTTAGCGGAGTGTAACAAGTTTAATTGGGACACCAACCCTATGATGCAAAATGTGATTGACGATTTAACCAATGAAAATAACGAGTTATTTTCGTCAATAGGCAAGGTAAATATTAATATGTATACTACCAGCAAGACTATTGCCGATCAAGATCGTGATAACTCAATTATTGGTACAAAAATGTTATTGCGTGGCTACCAGCATTTTGGTGGAGAGAAGGCTGAGTCGGCAACCGTTTTATTAAATATGGTTGCTGCTCATGGTAAAGAGATTCAACGCTCGACTTATGAAAAAGAGACGGCTGCAATTAATTCTATAATTAGTAAATCAAAAAAGCCTGAATTTAAAGTTCATATAGATAAATTACCTTTTGTTGCCGAAGCTTTCGGAATTTTAGAAGCTCAGAATGCTACTTTTGAATCGATTACAGTTAAGGCTATAGAGCAAAATTTAGAGATGACATCTGATTCGTCTTTAACTATTCAAAAGTACAAAGTACTTACTGTTTTTAATAATAGTTTTTTTCCGCTTCTACATGTTTTATCAATAACCGATAATGCAACTTATAATGAATTATATGAGAAGATTTCGATTCTTATAAATAATGTAAATGTAAAAATTAGAGCTAATAAAACTCGTAAGGAATCCGAAAAGCCTTTTGATCCTGCAACTGTTCAGAATTAGACTTGTATAAAATAGATTAAAAGCTCAGTGTCAACATAAATTAATTGCGACACTGAGCTTTTATTTTATCTATTACTGTTGAAAAAGCAAAACTTAGAAATGTTGAGTATGACTAGCTTTCGATAACTATTTTTAACACTGTAGTATAAACTTTATGTGCTAAAATGTGTTTAATTTGCCAGCACTAATAGTTATGATTAAAAAACTGACACATATTATTACCGCCATATTATTGTTGACAACAACAATAGGCTTTTCTGTGTCGGCTCATTATTGTATGGGTCAGTTGAAAGATATTTCTATTAATTCGCCTGTAAAAAGCTGTTGCAATGGCCAAACAGATTGCTGTCATAACGAGCAGATGGAGGTAAAGGTTGACAGCGACTACTCTTATTCGTCGGTTGATATTAACTTCAGTAGTTTTTGCAATTCTGTTTTAGAGTATAAAACCGAGCTCTTTACCACGCCACAAATTGTTTGTTTTCCAATACAACAAATACTTAAGCCACCTAAAATAGGCAAGGTTTTAGCTTTATTCCAGAAATATACTTTATGATTTAATGTGATTTTTTGATGTGTGATATTTGATATGCCAGAGCTTCTGTTTGCTAAATCTTATATCTGAAATCTAACATATTACATTTTATAATCGTAAATTATAGTTCTATGAACAGATTAATAAAGTTTTTTTTAGAGAACCGACTGGTTACGTTTATAACCCTTTTCTCGTTAATTACATGGGGAGTAATAACGTCGCCGTTTGGTTGGGAAACAGGCTTTCTTCCAAACGATCCTGTTCCTGTTGATGCCATTCCCGATATTGGCGAAAATCAGCAAATAGTATATACCGAGTGGCCTGGCAGGTCTCCACAAGATATCGAAGATCAGATATCGTATCCATTAACAACTTCGTTATTGGGTATTCCGGGAGTAAAAACAATTAGAAGCAACTCAATTTTTGGGGTGTCTAGTATCTACATAATTTTTAACGATAACGTCGATTTTTACTGGAGCCGTACCCGTATTTTAGAGAAACTAAATTCGTTACCTGCTGGTTTGTTACCTCAGGATGTTTCGCCAACGTTAGGCCCCGATGCTACTGCTTTGGGGCAGGTTTATTGGTACACACTAGAGGGTAGAGACAAAGAAGGAAAGCCTGCAGGTAAGTGGGATCCACACGAGCTACGTACCATTCAAGATTTTTATGTGCGTTACTCTTTAACCTCAGCCGAAGGAGTTGCCGAGGTGGCATCAATTGGTGGGTTTGTTAAGGAGTATCAGGTTGATATCGATCCAAATGCCATGAAGGCAAACGGTGTTAATGTGGCTCAAATAATGCAAGCAGTAAAAAATAGCAATCAAGATGTTGGTGCCCGTACTATTGAGTTTAATAGAGTAGAATATCTTATTAGGGCGCTTGGTTATATTAAAAACATCGACGATTTAGAGAATAGCGTGGTTACTGTGCGCAATAATGTTGCAATACGAATTAAAGATGTTGCAAAGGTTAATTATGGGCCTGCAACACGCCGAGGCGGATTAGATAAGGGCGGAGCCGAGGCTGTTGGTGGTGTGGTGGTTGCTCGTTACGGAGCCAATCCAATAGAGGTTATTAATAATGTAAAAGCAAAGATTAACGAAATAGCACCCGGTTTGCCATCGAAAACATTGGCCGATGGTAGTGTCTCAAAAGTAACTATTGTTCCGTTTTACGATCGCTCGGGTCTTATAAAAGAGACCTTAGGAACGCTTGAAGAGGCCTTAACATTAGAGATTCTTATAAGTATAATAGTTGTAATTATATTAATCTTAAACCTAAGAGCATCGTTTTTAATATCGAGCCTTTTGCCAATAGGTGTTTTAATAACATTTATTGTTATGCGTCAGTTTAATGTCGACGCCAATATTGTTGCTCTATCGGGCATTGCTATTGCTATTGGCGTTATGGTTGATGTGGGTATTGTATTTACCGAAAATATAATTAGGCACATTGAATTGCCTACTAATATTGGTAAGCGAGGCAAAGAGTTGATTGCTGTTGTATATAATGGAACAACAGAGGTTGCAAGTGCTGTTGTTACAGCTTTGGCAACAACAATAATTAGTTTTTTACCTGTTTTTGCAATGCAAGCCGCCGAAGGGAAGCTTTTTAAACCGCTTGCCTTTACTAAAACATTTGCAATGCTTGCCGCTCTGTTTATTGGTATTGTGTTTATTCCAACATTGGCACATTTAATTTTCTCAATAAAATTCGATAAGAAAAAAATTAAGCGTATTGCCAATATTGTATTAATTGCTTTAGGGCTAACTCTTTTATTTATTACTGGATATATTATTCCTATTGCATTAATTCTTATTGGTACAAATAATTTATTAGAAGAAAAGTGGGATAACAAACAAGGTAAGTATGTAAACTACATAAATATTGGAATTGCTTTTCTAGTAATAATTCAATTTTTAACTAGGGTTTGGATGCCTTTAGGAGCGCAAAATTCATTGTTCTTAAATCTGATTTTTGTTCTAGGAATAATATCTGTTATTCTGGGGTTAATGATGTCGGTGGTTTATTTCTATCCTAAAATTTTAGGATGGTGTTTGCGTAATAAATGGAAATTCCTTTCGGTGCCAATATTTTTCGTATTCTTTGGAATAGTTATATGGCAAGGATTTGGGAAGATATTCTTTTTTGCTCCCGATTTTATTAAGAAAACCGAAGTATGGCAATCGGCTGAGAGTACATTTCCGGGAATAGGCAAGGAGTTTATGCCATCGCTCGACGAGGGATCGTTTTTGCTTATGCCAACAACAATGCCTCATTCGGGTGTTCAAGAGAATTTGGAGGTTATTCGATTGCTCGACAAAAAAGTAAACGATATTCCAGAAGTAGAGAATGTTGTTGGAAAATGGGGACGTGTAAATTCGGCACTCGATCCTGCTCCAATATCTATGTACGAGAATATTATAAATTATCGACCCGAGTATATTTTAAACGAAGATGGCCATAAAATGCGCTTTAAAGTTGATAAAGATGAGGCCTATATTCTTGCTAATGGCACTACCTATAATCCAAAAACCGATGGGTTTAGAGTGATTGATAAAAAGGAGTTGCTAGAGGATAAAAATGGAGAGTATTTTCGTCAGTGGCGTCGTAATATTAATTCGCCAAACGATATTTGGACAGAGATTGTAAAAAACTCAAACATTCCAGGACTTACTTCGGCTCCTAAGTTACAGCCAATACAAACACGTTTGGTGATGTTGCAAACAGGAATGCGTGCACCTATGGGAATAAAGGTTTTTGGACCTAATCTGAAGTCTATAGAGCAGGTTGGTTATCAAATAGAGAATCATCTAAAACATGTCGAAGGAGTCTCGTCGCAGTCGGTTTTTGCCGACCGTGTTGTTGGAAAACCATATATGGAACTTAAAATTAACCGACAAGCTATCTCAAGATACGGCTTAACCATTGCCGATTTGCAAAAGGTTATTAGCAGTGCAATAGGAGGAATGCCACTAACAAATATCGTTGAGGGACGTGAGCGTTTTCCTGTTCGTGTGCGCTATGCTCGCGATTATCGGGATAATTCTGAAGCTATTAAACGTATTTTAATACCAACACCTACAGGAGCTCAAATCCCTCTTGGCGATTTAGTTAATGTTGAATATACTCGCGGTCCGCAAATGATAAAAAGCGAGAATACTTTTTTAGTTGGTTATGTAATTTTCGATAAAAAAGATAATTATGCCGAGGTTGATGTGGTTGAAAAGGCCGATAAATATTTAAAACAGAAAATTGAATCGGGCGAGTTGGTTATCCCTGCGGGTGTTAGTTATGTTTTTACTGGTAACTACGAAAACCAAGTACGTGCAACCAAGCGACTGCTTATTGTGGTTCCTATTTCGCTAATAATAATTTTTCTTATTCTCTACTTTCAGTTTAAGTCGGTGTCGTCATCGTTACTAATATTCTCGGGTATTATTGTTGCCCTGTCGGGAGGTTTTATTATGATCTGGCTCTACGGACAAACTTGGTTTATGGATTTTAATGTGGCTGGAATAAACATACGTAATATGTTTCAGATGCATACTATTAATCTAAGTGTTGCTGTGTGGGTTGGTTTTATAGCCCTTTTTGGTGTTGCAACCGACGATGGTGTACTTATAAATACTTATCTAAAACAACTATTCAAAGAGCGTAAACCAACCAATGTAGCTGCCATTCGAAAAACTGTTCTCGAGGCAGGGTCAAAACGTGTTCGCCCTGCAATTATTACTACAGCTACCACAGTAATAGCTCTTTTGCCAGTGTTGACATCAACGGGTAAAGGTGCCGATATTATGGTTCCAATGGCAATACCTTTGTTTGGTGGTATGGTAATAGAAGTGCTTACAATGTTTGTTGTGCCAGTAGTTTATAGTATGGTTGCCGAACGAAAAATGAAACGAGATTTGTAGTGACAGGGTACTCTTTGTCTTTACCTAACTATATTAAAAAATATAAGTATGAATAAATTTATAATAT
>JAFGOQ010000002.1 GCA_016926405.1 Bacteroidales bacterium | reverse complement strand
TTAACGCACTAGAGCCTCATATTAAACAACAAACTTTAGAGTTTCATTATGGTAAGCACCATCAAGCTTATGTAAATAATTTAAACAATTTAGTTGTTGGAACAGAGTTCGAAAATTCTTTATTAGAAGATATTATTAAAAATGCCGATGGTGGTATCTTTAATAATGCCGCTCAGATCTGGAATCACACTTTTTATTTCGAGTCGTTTTCTCCAAATCCTCAATCAGCTCCTAAAGGCAAATTAGAATCTGCTATTATTCGCGATTTTGGTTCGTTTGAGCAGTTTAAAGAGGCTTTTACTAAAGCATCGGCTACTCTTTTTGGATCGGGATGGGCCTGGCTTGTTGCCGATAGTGATAATAAATTATCTATTGTTCAAGAGGCAAATGCTGGTAACCCTATGCGCAATGGCCTTAAGCCACTATTAACTTGCGATGTTTGGGAACATGCATACTATTTAGATTATCAAAATCTTCGTCCTTCGTACATTGAGTCGTTTTGGAAAGTTATTGATTGGAATGTAATTGAGAATAGGTATTAATTTATTGTTTATTTGATTTAGTTTTTTTCTTGACAGAGCTGTTAGATTTATTCTAGCAGCTCTTTTTTAATGACAATTTTCTGTCATGCACTCCTCGTCAGAAAATTCAAATTCTAGGGTTGAGTGTTGAATATTATTTTCTGATAAAATATTTTTTATCTCTCTTTTAATAATCTCAATTTTTTGGAAATTGCTTTTGTCAACTATTATATGAGCAGTTAATCCATTAATGTTTGAACTTATAGCCCAAATATGCATATGGTGAACATTTATAACCTCGGGAATAGTATTAACAATTGATTCAATTTTGTTGTAATTAATATCCTTTGGAACAGCATCAATTATTAATCGAAGACTTTCTTTCAGGATATTCCAAGTTGTTAGTGCAATAATTAGTGCAATTATTATACTAATAATAGGATCGATAACTTTTATATTGGTGTATAATATAATAATACCAGATATTACTACTCCAACCGAAACTAATGCATCAACTAGTAAATGGATAAATGCTCCACGAATATTTATGTCGTTTTTCTGATTTTTAAAGAATAAAAATGCCGATACTGTATTGATAATAATTCCAATACCAGCAGTGATTATTATTCCTATACCGCCAACTTCTGGTAAAGTGTTTAGTCTTTCTATAGCCTCTCGTAAAATACCGATTACTATAAAAACTAAGACAACTGAATTTATTAACGAAGCTAAAATAGTACTCTTTTTATATCCATAGGTATATAATTTTGATGCTGCTTTTTGTGCCAATCGAAAGCCAATTAGCGATAAAATTAAGCTAGCTACATCGCTAAGATTATGGCTTGCATCAGCTATCAACGCTAACGAGTTGTAATAATAGCCAAGTATAAATTCTATTAATGTAAATGAAATGTTTAATCCAATTCCCCATACAAATGCGCGTGTAATATTTCTTGTAATATGTCCGTGTGAGTGGGTGTGTTCCATATTATTATAAGTCTTTAGTTGTTATAGATTATTAGAATAGTTATTTAGTAATCACTCCGTAATTAGTAACTTCTTACGCTTCTCTTTTTAACTTTTTTGCACACTTAAAGATAGGCATCATTTTATTTATTTATAACACTTTGGTAATTCAAAACATTGTTCTTGTTATTCTAAACTTTTACCTAACATCTAAAACCTATTAGTTAAAACCTAAAACATAAAATATATTGTTATTTTTGCAGGCGAAACTAAAAACTGTTTTTATGATTTCGGATTTAGTAAAAAAGAATAGAAGTTACCGTCGTTTCGATCAGAGTTATAAGATTGATGACGCTACTTTAAACGAACTTGTAGATATTTGTCGATATACACCGTCGGCTCGTAATATTCAGCCTCTTAAGTATGCAATAATAAACGATGAAAAGAGCAACGAAAAGCTTTTTAAATCGCTTGCTTGGGCTGGTTATTTAAAAGATTGGGCTGGTCCAGATGAGGGTGAGAAACCGTCGGCTTACATTGTTATGTTTGGCGATAAAGATATTACAACAACATATTCTGTTGATCCTGGTATAGCTGCCCAAACATTGTTATTGGCTGCTGTTGAAAAAGAGTTGGGTGGTTGCATTATTATGAATGTTAACAAAAAACAGTTTGCTCTCGATTTTCAGATACCCGAAAACCTTGAGCTAATTCAGGTTATTGCTCTTGGTAAGCCTATAGAGAATGTTAAAATTGTTGAAATGCAAAACGACGAATATAAGTATTATAGAGACGAGCAAGATGTCCATTTTGTTCCGAAGCGATCGTTTAATGATATTATTGTTAAAATATAATATTTTTTGAGAGTCCAAGGCTTTTGCTTTTTGGGCTCTCTCTTTTTTTTATTTAACTATATTGAAATTAAATATTAAGCCTTGGCAAAGTCTTTTAAAATAATACCCTTACTTAATGACGATACCGAAAGGCAAATTGAAACTAAATAAATAAAACGTATGAAAAAAATATTATTTTTTGTTGCAACATCTTTGTTGATTATTTCTTGTGGAAAGAATGGTGTTAAGAATGAATCTCAGATTAAAGTAGAGATGAATAAATTTATCGACTCATGGCATCAAAATGCCGCAGAAGGAAACTTCGATGCCTATTTTGATGCTATTGCCGAAGATGGTTGTTTTTTAGGAACTGACCCTAGCGAGAATTGGAATAAAAAGCAGTTTATGAAGTATTCTAAACCTCATTTTGCCGATGGCTCTGCATGGTCTTTTGCTCCTTATAAGCGAAATATTTACGTCTATAACGATTCAAATTTAGTTTGGTTCGACGAGCTTCTTCGTACTCCTTTTGGTGTTTGTAGAGGAAGTGGAGTTATCTGTTTCGAAAAAGATAAATGGGTTATTAAGCACTACAATTTAGCATTAACTAAACCTAACAACGAAGTTAAATCAATTCAAAAGGAATTAAATTCAATTAAATAAACACAAATTATGTTCGAACGTATTTTTAAGTTAAGCGAAAACCGAACGACTATCCGCACCGAGATAGTTGCTGGTATCACCACTTTTATGACAATGGCCTATATCCTTGCCGTAAACCCAGATATACTTGGAGCAACAGGAATGGATAAGCCAGCAGTATTTACAGCTACAGCTATTTCGGCTATTTTTGCAACTTTGGTTATGGCTCTTGTTGCTAAGCTTCCTTTTGCTTTAGCTCCAGGAATGGGTCTTAATGCTTTTTTTGCCTTCACAGTTGTTATGGGTATGGGATACTCGTGGCAGTTTGCTTTAACTGCAGTGCTTTTAGAAGGATTAATATTTATTGCTCTTACAGCATTTAATATTCGTGAGCTTATTGTAAATAGTATTCCACTTAATATTAAACATGCGGTTTCGGCTGGTATTGGTCTGTTTATTGCATTTATTGGTTTGCAAAATGCTGGTGTAATTTCTGATAATGTTGATACTCTTGTTTCGCTTGGCGATATGAAAGACCCGCGTGTTATTATTGCTCTTGGTGGTGTTGTATTTACGGGTATTCTTCTTGCTCTTCGTGTTAAAGGAGCTTTACTTATTGGTATTTTAACTGCTACTGTAGCTGGTATTCCTTTTGGTGTTACACACCTTCCTGCGGATCATGTTTATGTTGATGTTCCACCATCATTAGAGCCTATCTTCTTTAAGTTTGAGTTCCATAACATTTTTACTTTAGATATGTTGGTGGTTCTTTTTACTTTCCTTTTTGTTGATATGTTCGACACTGTTGGTACTCTTGTTGGTGTTAGTTCCAAAGCTGGATTACTTACTCCCGAAGGAAAAGTGCCTCGCGTTAAGCAAGCTCTTTTTGCCGATGCTGTTGGTACTACTTTTGGTGCTTGTTTAGGTACTAGTACTGTTACAACTTATGTTGAAAGTGCTGCTGGTGTGGCCGAGGGTGGAAAAACAGGATTAACAGCTTTATCTACTGCTGCAATGTTTTTTATTGCTCTGTTTTTAGCACCTATTTTTATTATGATTCCTTCTGCTGCTACAGCGCCAGCGTTAATTCTTGTTGGTTTGTTTATGCTCTCGCCTATTCAGAAAATAGATTTTAACGACTTTACCGAAGCTATTCCTGCTTTCTTTACTATAATATTTATGCCATTAACTTATAGTATTGCCGAAGGTATTGTATTTGGTATGCTTAGTTATGTATTGCTTAAATTACTTACAGGGCAGTTTAAACAAGTTTCTATTACAATGTATGTGATTGCTGTTTTGTTTATTATAAAATTTGCAATTTAAAAGTTATTCAATATAAATAATACAACCTGTTGGCGCTTTAGTGTGCTAACAGTGTTGTATTTTTTTTTATTGTAATATTGTATTTGGACTTAATAATTTACAACGATGTATAAAAATATATTTTTCACAGTACTTGCCTTGGCCGTTTTATGTGGTTGCTCTAGTACTAAGCCAGAGACTTCTTCAAAACAAATTCGTGTAGGTATTTTTAATGTTAACGGAGGAAGTCCCGAGTGTATTACCGATGCATTTGAGTCGGTTCGTATTGATAAAGATATGCACCCCGAGATTATTTCGGCTGCAACTATTTATTCGAGCCAGTTAAATAACTACGATGTAATAATAATGCCTGGTGGCAGTGGTACATCGGAGACTCTTAGTCTGGGCGAAGAGGGTATAGCTAAACTGCGTAATTGGGTTTTGCAAGACGGAAAGTGTATTGTTGGTATTTGTGCTGGGGCTTATATTTTGTCTGAGACTCCTAATTACAATTGCTTTTCGCTTAGTGGGTATTCGGCATCGGATATTGAGCACGACCACCGTGGTAATGGTTTGGCAAAGTTTACTCTTACTGAAAAAGGAAGAGAGTTTTTTCCTGAGCTTTCGAAGTACGATACTCTTTTGTGTCAATATTACGAAGGGCCTGTTCTTGTGCCAGTAAATACCGATGGAACTACCGAGGTAGCTACAATGCAAAGCGATGTTCATCTTATTGAAGGAACACCTGCAAACATGACTAACAATAAGCCTTTTGTTTTACTTGGCCATAAAGGTAAAGGTAAAACTGTTTCGTTTGTTGGTCACCCTGAGACAACTCCTGGTATGCGTTGGATGGTTCCTCGTATGATTCGTGTTGCTTTAGGTATGACTTTTATTGAGTATCCTAAAAGTGTTGTTCGTCCCGAAATATGGAATAACGAGATTCTCTTTAACCAAGAGATGCGTAATATGCAAGATTTGCATTATACAAGTGTAAAGTACGGAACCGAAGCAGAAAAAATTGCTGCTATTGATTGGTTGGTTAGCAATGCTTCGTGGTCGGCACAGAAATGGATGCCAGGGCTGCTTCGTAGTAAATCGGAAAAAGTTAGAGCCCGTGCCGCTCAAGCTAATGCTGCTTTAGAGAGTACCGATCATATAGCCGATTTCGACGCTGCTATTGAGAACGAAACATCCGATTCTGTTAAAACAATTTTATTAGAGAACAGAGAAGTTTTAAAATCGATGCTAGGAAAATAATTCAGAGTATATTTTATCAAATTATAAAATGGTTACTATTAATGGTAACCATTTTTTGTGGTAACTATTCTTGTTACTAATTCTTTAGATAAATTATTTCTTTCCTATTATGAAATGCCTGTGCATAAATAGTGATAGTCATTACTTTATTTAGTGTTAGAATCTAATTGTTTGTTTTAATATATCTTTAGCTTAAAAGGTAAAGAGAATTTTTACCTAGGAAATTATAATTTTTTGCCAATCAAGTATTGGATACTGTTGTTTTCCAAAAAATCATCGATAATCAAGTGTTTCAAACTATCGTTTTCCGAAAAATCATCGATAATCAAGTGTTTTAAACTATCGTTTTCCAAAAAATCATCGATAATCAAGTGTTTCAAACTAT
>JAFGOQ010000228.1 GCA_016926405.1 Bacteroidales bacterium | reverse complement strand
CAACCGTTTTTAATACTTCATCTATGTAGGTTTTTGTCTCTACAGTAGATATGTCTTTGTTAGAACAACTTAATAGTAAAATTAAGATGAGCGATGTAAGAATTAATCTCATAGTTTTTTTTGTTTAAGTAAGGTACTTGTTATTTCTGTTTTTGATTATTCAGGATTAATATGTCAAATATAAAAAAATATGATTTCATTATTGCTAGCAGAGGTGTATATGGTTATAATATATATACACAGAAGTGTGTCTATACTATATTGTGATAATTATAATTTGTTGGATTAATGCTTGCGCCTTTGGCTAAGGAATATACAGTAACGAAACCTTTAAGAAAAATTTGTTATAGAGTATAGACTTGTTGAAAATATTAAGTAGTCGGTGTAAACGATTATAAATATTCAGTCGACGAATATAAATCTGTCATCACAATTTATGCTGTCAATGTCTAATTTTATTACCGTTTCTATGCATAAATAGCTAAACAAAACAAATGTAAATAATTAAGTATCGACACTCGCTTTATCGATACATATATAATATCAATAAATTATGAAACTAGAAGATAGCGAAGCAAAGTATATTATAAGTTACACACCAGGAGATATTGTCTCTATGAGAGAGGCAATGCACAGATATATTGAATTACTTAATACGGGTAATGCTTTTTATGACGATTATTGTGTTGCACATTTCGAGCCCACAACAGAATATATTGGGGTCTCATTTTTTCAAGAATATCCTCTATTAATGGAATGTTTAAGACATTCAACATACTACAACGATAAAGATTCCGACAAAAATCTTCGTACTGTAACTCTTACCGAAACACTCTTTTTTATGTGTGCAGCCAAGCATGCCGAATTGGAGCTCGACCTTAAGATTGCTTGCCAAGCTATTGTTGCCTATGCTCGTAAGCTGAATGATTCGTCGGAGATGTGGATTACTTGCGAAATACCTTTTGGTATGGAGCCTCTGTATATAGTTGCAAGCGTATATCCTAAGTATGGATATTTATTGGCTGGCTTTTATGTACCCTACTGGGACGACGAGCATATGCCCGAGGCTTTGTTTTAACTAGCACAATGGACCGATAAATATGGAATTACCGAGCATACGCTAAAGGCTTTTTGCTATTGCGACAACAGCCGTGCACGCGAAAATGTTCTGGGTTACGACTCATGGGATGGCATGGTTGAAGATATCGAAATTAACCCGAAGTTCGATTTAATTACACATTTTCGTTCGAACGCCGATGCCTTCGAAGAGTTTATAGCACTGTTGGCAGAGCGTTTTCAGAATCAGCTCTTTTTGCAAACCTATTCCGATGGCGACAACTATAACTATAATCCTGTACAAAGCATGGTAATGGACATAATGATGACTCATTACCCTTACGATACGTATGACGACGATTTTGATTATAATGAATACCTTACCCAAAAGTTTGTTTTCCGTTCGGCAGAAGAGGAGATAGAAGAGATAAACAAGTACATTACAGATAAGCTTGGACGTCCTATTGTACCTAACAAACGTGATTATATTGCCAGTATTAATAGAGCCAGAGAGGAAGATGATAACGCTAGTGAATCAGATAAATCAATAGAAAACTGGAAGTCTTTTATTACTGGTGCATTTAGCAATGGCAAACAAATTTGGGGATATATAGTTAGTGGTTCAAATGAATGGCTGCTCGATGATATTAATGAAACAAATATTCATAAACTATCCAGAAGAGGTAAGTATGCCATTTTCGAAGAGATAGATGAACATGCTTACTCTTTCGACGATATTCATGAAGAACTACACGAAATACTCGAAAATTTATTTAGCGAATTGCAGGATAAATCATTTGTTAAAAACTATTTAGGTGATGCAGATATCGATACTAATCTAATTATAATACGCTTTTTAGATGTGCTTTTTCGTTGGTGTGGTCAGCAACCATTTCACGACGATTTTATTGAGATGGCCACAAGCAAATATAATGTATGTAGCCACGACTATTTCAATAAACGCTATGCCGTAAATTGGCAAATGGAATTGAAACAGGCTATCGATAGCTTTTCGGGTTATACTTCAGAAGTTAAACAGGAGCAACTGGAAAGCTGTATGTTAATTATTAATAATAATCGTGCTGAAGCTTGTGAATACCTACCTAAAACTATTTTAACTATTCTTCCCCCAAAAGATAACGACGATGACGACGACGACGATTATCTGAAGCAAAAATATAAAAGTTCCGAAGCCGAATATTTGTGTGTAGCTGTTTATTTATATTCGAAAGATATTGAAAACAAAACCTGCGATTTTTTAACGGAGGTTGCAAAGACTTATATTGAGCACTATGCTATTACCGAGCTTTTAGAAGATATTCACGACTCAACAGAATTTCCTAAACAGTATATAATTGATTTAATTGAGAAAGGAGCCCCCTCGCATTTTAGTGCTGACGATATTGAAAAAGCTAAAATAGGTAACTCCAAAAAACTTGCTTTCAACAATTATATTATTCATGGTAAATTAGATTCTTCGATATCCTTATCTAATAATAGGGCAAAGGAACAAGCTTTATCGTTATTACACGAATATCTTGAATACGACGACGAGATATCGGACAAGCAAAAGCAAATAAATTGGCTGCGAGGTTTTACCGATAAAACATATAAGCTATTGTTAGTGGCTCACATAGGCGCTCAACTGGAAGATCTGAGCTGCACCGATGCGTTAAAGCGTGTGCTATCGGTTGCCTTTAGCCTGGCACCTGTTAGAGTATGCCATATACTTGCAAAATATTACAATAATGATCGCGATACATTCGATAATCACTACAATATGCTAAATATGTTAGATAAGCTTAAACAACAAGGCTTATCGGACGAAGGTTATTGGGGATATCAAATGGGGTTATATGCATGCCGCAGAGATATTAAAAGCCTTAAGTATTATCAATTGCTTTTAGATGAGTGGGTACATGCTAGTAAATCTATACCATTAGGTTTTATGTCAAACAAACATAAAGAGCAACGCAAGGCTTTGCTTAATGGGGTGGACTTACTTCCTCGTAGCACACAATTGGATATTGTAAACGATGCACAAATTATTTTTCCTAACGAAGATCTGTCGTCTAAATACAATCGCATATTAATAGATAAAATACTAAGAGTATTACAAGCGAGATTTACTATTGAAGATGCGCCTGTTTATTTTAAAAACCGATTACAGTATGAGGGTATTTTTTGTGAATATTATGACTGGGATAAGTGGCATAATAATAACGATGTATTAGAACAGATTTTAACAAAAGTAGAGCTTAACAATACAGACCATTTGTCGAAGAATAATTGTGTTGAGCAATTACACCAACGTAAAGGGTGGGGGTATATAGTGGTTAAAAAGCAGGACAACAAGTTAATACCTGTTTATGGAGACGATATTATATTCTTATTGCAGAATGGTTTTAATGCAGAAAACATTTATAGCGCACAAACAAATGCTATTATTATAGACGAAACGTGTCCGCAAGAGCGCATCGACGAATTGGTGCAATTGTCGGAAATTGATTATCGCCTAAACTGGATTGAGAGAATCATTAGCTACATATCGGGTAAATCGGAACAAGCCGATGTTGAGAATATTCTTCGCCACGGAATTAGTTCGTATCAATTTATAGAAAGAGGCAACTTTTTTGATGTGAAAATAGATGATCTAATAATGAAGGTAGATCATAACGTACGACTTTTTACATTAAAAACCCTTGGAATGATATCGCCCAAGGCACTCGACATAGATACAGATTTACGAATAAGAGAATACTACGATTTACTTATAAAATACAGAGTCGACCGAGGATCTGTTTTTAAATTTCTTCTGGAAAAAGGCGAGTATAACTTATTGAATAACCTGGCTCTTAAAACAGATATTTCGACATTTGTTATTAACGAAAAAATTGACAAGCAGATAAAACTACTGTCGGTACTAGTTCATTTACCACAGTATCATCCATTGATATTGAGTCTTGAGAATGCTAAATCGATAAAGCTACAAACACATGTTAAAATGCTTATTGAAAAGTATTCTGTTAAATCGGCAAAAGCTACACCATTTAGTATTGTCGATTATGGAGTATATACCATGAAGGATTCAATAGATGCTGAAGGAACAGGAGCTAAAAAAGTAGTGAGCGAACCTCATTGTATAAATAAAACAAACCGCTTTAAGGGAGAACAAGGAATGACTTTCGGACTTCGTTTCACTGCTACTAATCCTAACGAGGCGCCTAAGGTTTCGGTGCATAATGTAACTGTTAAGCATCCGCAACGCGACATGTATGGGAATATAAACCAAGGGCAATCGTCGTGGCAACAAAATGGCTATAGTAGTTCTAAAATATTTATGGGCTGGTATTTCGATGCTGCCGAAGAGCTGTTAACAGGTATTTACACTATTGCTGCACACGATACCGATGGTAACCTACTGGTCGAAATGACATTTAATATTGAATAAAGGTATCGTCTTATAAAGCAAAGCCCCAACAAAACAATATAGTTTAGTTGGGGCTTCGTTATATATTGGTGTAAGTATGTTTGGGTGTTATTAAAAAGGAGTGAAACAAACATCTTGTTTGGCTTGCTGGGTATAGGGCTGATTTTTTATTCTACACGCTTTTTGAAACAGTGTCAAAAAAAAACAGTTAGTGTATTTAGTTATTAGTCTTTCACTTCGTTTATTCGGCTTTCTATAAACCTTTGCGACTTAGTCTCTTTGCTGTAAAGTGAAAGTCATTTAGTGTTTGTTTAGGGGGAGATGGTATTATTGTAAGTTTTATAATTATGTTTTACTCTTTAAGCACCATGTCAATACACATAACTGCGGCAACAATTAATAGTCGCAGAGAGCTGTTGTGAGGTACATTATCGTTTATTTGTAACATGTAATTGTCGGCAGTAGTAAATAGTTCTTTACCCATGCCTGCCCATTTTTTATTTACCTGTGCATATTGAATATCGTTTCTAATAAATTTAAAATCCCAGCTAGTCCATTTGCCTTTTAGGGTACATAAATAGTTGTCGTTGGCATCTAAAACATCGAATTTACCTCCTAATGAGAAAAACTTCTGTTTAAACTTTCCTACTAAAACATTATTCTCGTCATACACATCAACTTTCGATATAAAAAACGAAACTCCTCGTTTTATAGTTAAAATATTTTGGTTGTCGGTTGTTTTTAGATTTACATTAAACGGAGTATATATTTTATACTTTGTAAAACGCAGCATTTTTGTAAAAAAGCCAAGATTATCTTCGCGACAATTAATTATCGTTTGATTTGTTTCCGGATCGAGAATGTCGTAGTTGTTAGCTGCTTTAAACATTCCTACATGCTCTTTTACAAAAAAGAGGTCGCGATTTAAAATTGCATTCATTTTTAATTGTTTAAAATTTATAATGTGTTGTTATAATTATAAAAGATGATAGGTGTTGTTTCAATTAATAAATATTGAAACTAATTTTTTTAATTAGCTTACCTAAACGATACGAGTTGGGGTACCAAAGCGAAATTGTCCACTCGCCCAATAGCATTATACTTTGCTTATTAATGGTGTATCCAACAAAATACTCCTGCTGATTTAATACAAATATTTGATAATCGAAATGCGACCTTTGTCCAAAAATAGAGGTTGCTGTTGGGTGGTTAATATGTACATTAAATTTATAACCATATTTGTGCTGCTCGGTAATCTTTATTCTAAATCCAAAAATCATATCCTCGGCTAGTTTTAACGAGGTATTTTGTTGTTCTAGAGTTAACAAATTGGCTGAAGGATAACTCTTTTTTATACTCTGTTTTTCCGAAGAGCTGTATTGTCCAAAATCTATTATCTCTATTTCGGGTTTAGGCATGTTATAGGCCGATATAACTTGAAATTCTTCATTAATAATTTCGTTTTTATTATCTCCATCGAGAATGGTAAAGCACCATTTTCCTTCAATTATCTTGTCGTATGCGTTATGCCAATTATTAAGTTCTATGCTGTCGCCGTGAGCCAGGTAATGTGTGTTCTCTTCTATGTTTTTGTCGAAGTCTGTTTTGCTATCTAGTGGTGGGGTTATACGCGAACATAACCTGTACCTACCTTCATAGTTGGGAGCGTTAAATGTATACTTTATTCCAAATAGAGTACTGTAGTCGGCAACAATAAAATTATTGCCATTATTATTTTCAATAGCATTGTACTCTCCAGAAAACTCTTTATGCAGATAAAATTTTTGCCTATTGGTTGTAATCACATTAAAGCTTTGGTGAGCATAAATTATAGTCTCGTTATAGTTGTAAAACTCAAACTTCCAGACACCTTCTTTAAGTTCTTCTTGTTTTTCGAACTTCCAACCAGCAAAAAAGTTCATTCCTTTGCCTACTTGTTGTAACCAGCATGTCTCGGTGTACGTGTGCCCTGTAAGTTCATCTTTAATTTCGGGGTGTTTTACCTTTACCTTAATTTGTAAACTATTGGGGCAGTTGTTTCCATTATAGTTAACATTAACACCAAAGTAAACACCTTTGCGTGCTTCTATATTAGTGCCTTTAATATCAATAATATTATCATCGACAATAATATTGGCCATATCCTTTTCGGTGTTGCCTATTCTGCTGTTTACTTTGTATACCCCGCAGTTTATTCTGCTAAATTTAAATTCGGAGTTTGGGTTCTGATAAAAAGGAATATCGTTGCTGTTATTCTCTTCGCTATTATTGTCTAGAAAACTATTATTAATTACAATATCAATATCATCGGTAATTTGGCGCGTTCTGTTGTTATTTGCTTTTTGTTCTACCAATTTGTGTATAGCTATAACAGGAGTGTCAGAAAGCAAAAAAGTAGTATTGCTTTTGTCGGTATTTTGCAATGGTTTTATTTCGCTGTCGAGGCAATTATTGCTGTTGGATGTTATTTCGAAATTCCAGCCATATAATTTATTATCTATGCAACTAAAGAAGTATCTGTTTTTAAAATCGAAAAACGATTTGTTGACTTTAGAGCCAATGTTTTGCAACGGTGCGTATGCTTTGCAAATACCTGTTTCTAACTCAAAAAATAGAAATCTATCATGCTCAACTAAAGCTATATATTTACCATCTTTCGAAACATAAGGAGCTTGAATAGAGCTGCTCTTAAGCTTTATATATGGCTTCATGCTTGGTAAAGTATAAACTTCGGAGTTGGTTATTAGAAGCGAGCTATCTGGGCTTATTGTAAAGTTATCTTTTACAGAAATGTTATGTTCAACGCTTTTCCATAGAGTCAACGAATCGCTAAAAATATTGTAAACAACAGGTTTCTGATGTTCCGATTTGCTATTTGCAACATATAAATGGTTTGTGTCGGGAGAAATATTAAAAATAGTGTTGTTATTTGCCTCAACACTGAATCTTCGGTACTCTTGTTTCTTAACTGTGTCTATTACAAT
Organism: Bacteroidales bacterium; assembly: GCA_016926405.1. Lineage (GTDB taxonomy): Bacteria > Bacteroidota > Bacteroidia > Bacteroidales > UBA6680 > UBA6680. The sequence continues at coordinate 9,975 of JAFGOQ010000228.1, read as the reverse complement.
GGCAACGTTGCTTTGGCAATCGGTAAATGATAGGTTTGTATTCGAAACATCTTTGTTTTTACTAGTACACTGGTCGGTTATTATAACCAAATAAAGGCCTTCGTTGCAGAGAAATACTTTACGTGCATTAATCTCGATATTTAAATATGGCTGTTGATTATTTAGGTGCCAGGCCTGAATAATGTTGTTTGAGTATGTGACAAAATGAACAGGCGAATAACTGTTTATACAATTGGCAATAATTAAATTGGACTCTTTTTCGGTATATCTACAGGTAACCTGTTTGCGGCTTTCGAAATCTACAACACGTATAATATTTTTATCGGAAAGCAGCAGATAGGTTCTGTTAATGTATTCAATTATTTCGGCACAAAAAACATTATCTAACACAAACTCTTGCGATAAAACATCGACATTGGTGTTAAATGAATTTTGTTTAGGGGTATTGGATAATTTTTCCGATAATTCAATAATTGCAGCTTTTAAAATATCGGGTTGGTCGACATTAAAATTTATATTGTGTATGTTTTTTCGTGATATGTTAGTGTCAATAAATTCAATTAACGATTGCTTTACGCTATCAATTAATTCGTCGTTTCTAACTAATCGGCGAATAGTATTGTAGTAACGAGGTAAATTAATAGCAACCGACTTCAAGCTATTGGCAAACTCTTCTTGAAGCTCTATACGTCCACTACCATCGTTAACATTATGATGAATAAGCAAACAATCATAAAGCTTCTCGAACTTAATATTATCTATTTGGTTAGATTCTATAAGCTGATTAAGTATTTCGGTATAGTCTGTTTTTTTTCTTTTCATATAGTTTGCCTCTTAAATATTAAAGACCATTGGCAAAACTATACTTATAATATCTGAGTAGGCGAGCCAAATTTATATTCGCTTATACATTATTTATAAGCGAGACAAACCTGAAAACTTTAACTAGTGGTGTTTGGTTACAAATTACTTGTTAAAAGCTAGTTCTAGCTCCGAAAGAAAATACTCTTTACGTCTGCCTGCTACAGGCACGCTAATATTACCTTCGAGAATAACATATCCCTCTTTATTGTACGAAATTACCTTGTTCATATTAATAAGATACGACTGATGCACACGAATAAACATGTGCTCTTTGAGTAATTCGGTGTACTCTTTTATAAGTGTAGAGACAATAATTTTTTTATCCTTAGTAATAATATTTGTATACGACCCATCGGACATGCAATAGATAATATCACTGATCTTAACTATGTGAATACTCTCTTGTGTTTTAAGAACTATTTTTTCGGGTGTCTTATTGTTTTTTACCTCCTGCAAGAGATTACTCAAAATCGAATAATTATCTTCTTTGCTTATTATTTTCGAAACCTTGTTTATAGCTTGTTCAAGCTCGTCGGGATCAATAGGCTTAACAAGGTAATCAATGGCATTATATTTAAAAGCTTTAATGGCGTAGTCTTCGTGGGCGGTAATAAAAATTAGTCGGGGCATTTTATCGCCCAGGGCTTTAATAATATCAAATCCTGTTCCTCCCTCAATTCTAATATCAAGCAGTACCAGGTCGGGTTTATTTTTTAAAATACTAACAATGCCACTATCAACACTTCCGCAAGTGTCAATAATTTCAACATCGTCGCAGTATAGGGTTAACATATTGGCAATACTATTTCGTATTACAACTTCGTCATCAATAACTATAATCTTCATATAAAAACAATCTTGCTAATAAATTACATTACTCTATAATTAGTGTTACAAGGTATTAGTATCTCTACCTTAGTGCCACAACTGTTGTTTTGGTTGTCGTATAAATCAATAATATTAAGCTCGGTGTTACTATCGAGCATTCTTAATCGTTCTTTTGTTATTTCAAGGCCATACGAGGTATGATCGGTTCGTAATTGACTATTTATCTTCTCGGCTTGTTGGCGTCCAACACCATTGTCGGTAATCACAATTCTTATCCCTTTTCCTTGGGGAAATATGTCGATGATAAGCTTTCCTTTATTGTTCTCTAAGTGACGCAATCCGTGTTCAATAGAATTTTCGACAAAGGGCTGCAATAACATTGGTGGTATTAATAATGATTGAATATCTAGGCTATCGTTAATATTAATTATGTAGTCGAAACAATTATAATGTCGAATTTGCTGCAAAGCTAGATAGTTTTCAAGGTTATCCAACTCCTTTTCGAATGTAATAAGGTTTTTTACCGAATTCTCTAGGGTTTGTCTCATTAATCGAGCAAATCGAGCGATGTATTTTACGGCTTGTCGAGTATTGTTATTTAAAAGAAAGGCCTGTATATTCGAAAGCGAATTAAAAAAGAAGTGAGGATTCATTTGCGATCGGAAAAGTTTCTGTTCCAGTATAAGTCGTTTACGAATGTTCTCTTCTTTCTTACGACGATAAAGATTTTTACCCAATAGTATTAGAACAATAATGGTAGCTATTAAAGCTACAATGGCCATGTTTTTCTGGTGTAGATAAAGCTTCTGGTAATTATTTTTCTCATTTAATAATCGGATAGTCTCTTTCTGATTTTTCAGATCGGCCTCGGCTTTTATTCTATCTATTATCTCGGGTAACTCTTTTTCGTATGTGCTCTCTTTGTAATTACAATATTGGTTGCTGAAATAGTATGCTTCTTTCCATTGGTTATTATCCTTGTAATATTCGCTAATCTCTTTAAGTAGCGAAATAATTTTCTTATTGTCGTTTTGTACTTTAGCTGTCGATAGGGCACAATTAAGATAATACATGCTACTATCCATAATGCCCATGCTTTTATATACAGTACCCAAATTGCTATAAAGCGAAAGCTCGTCACGATTTATTGATTTGTAAAAGTATAGCGACTTGCGCAAATATTTAATAGCCTGCTTGTCGTTGTTTAACAGATGGTAAATATTACCCATATTATTGCATGCGCTAGCAACACCTAAAGTGTCGGCTATTTTACTGGCTAAATAAAACGATTGGTTAAGGTGTTTAATCGATTTATTGTAAAGACCCATGGTTTTGTATAATATGCCAATGTTATTATTCATGTACGACATATTTACTGTGTCTTTTTGGTCGCAGTATATTTTTAATGCCTCGCACAACAGCTCAACGCTTTTGTTCTTATTGTTATATGAATAATATACATAAGCAAGATTAGATAAAATATTAGCTCTAACTACACGGTCTTCTATTTGTGAACTCAATTGGTACGATTCCGATAGCAATTGCATGCCCTTTTTAAATTCGCCCTGCTTGCATAATAACTCGCCCATATTGTTTTTTGCATTAACAATATCCTTTAGGCTGTTTAATTTAACCGCATACTCTAACCGCTTTTGGTTAAATATCTTTGCCGAATCGATATTTTCGATCTTTAAATAATACTTAGTATAAGTTGTATATGTGTCGAGTTTCTGGTTATTAGTTATGTTGCTAGTGTCTATATCTTGTAAAATAGAGACTGTCTTAGTACTGTTTTTTTTAAGACAAGCCTTAGCTTCGGATAGTAAACTATCGGTTTTTTGGGGACTACTATCACTTAAATTCGAAAAGAGTAGGACAAGGCATAAACACAGATTAACCATAATAACATTAAATTTTCCAGTTCTTATTTTGGGCAAAAGTATAAAATCATATCATTAACAATTTTTATGCGGTAACATTATCTTAGTTTTTAATAGCATAAAATGTACATGTTATTAATTGTTACTGCTTTTGGGTATTCTATTTTATTATTACCTCATAGGTGTGATTTTTTACGGATATAAATTAACTACCCACACTTATAAATACGATACTATAATTTAAAAATGCTCAGGTAATTTTGTGATTGATTAAATAAAACAATCTTATTATAATGCAGGAATTACCTAATTACGAAAGGATCTTTAAAGAGATCCAGCAGACATCACAAATTGACAAGGATAAATTTGTGGAGTTGTACGATGCTATACGCAAGCAAATAGAAATAGATAAATACCCTAACGACGTTAACCTGCAAAAGCAGTTCTCGAACTTCATAAGACTTGTGATTTATAAATTACCTAAATATTACTCTGTTTTAGAAGAGTTAATTGACGGCGAAACATCGTTGGAATTAGAAAAAGAGGAGCTGCAAAAATATTTGGAAATACATTACGGCGACAATAATATACACAAAATAGAAGTAGACTTAGAGAGCCACCAGAGTTTATCTAATGCTCTTGATAAGATGTATGATAATATTTTTGATAGAGAAAAGCTGAGCTTGTTAACTAACTTTTATTATGGGTTTTATTATCAGTTTCAGTTTGTCGACAGCAATAATAATATAATAACCGAGGGGTCTGATTTTAAGTCGGAGCTTATGTTGTTTGATGCTATTGCTCAACACGATGATCTTCATAAAAAGCTCGAAGAGTATATTAAATTAATAAATGCTATTCATTATAGTTTGGGTTCGGAGGGCGATATTCGCTATCCCGACGAACGTATTATTTTCGAGGCTCCAATAACAGCTTTGGTAAAATGCCATCCTCGATATATTCTTTTATTAGTTGAATGCTATGGTGTTTATAATCGTTGGCACGATGTGTCGGCTATGGATATTGCATGTAATGTTGTATCTAGATTATGGTCTAATGCCGACGAAATGATCTACTTATATGCAGGTTCTTATGGTAGAGCAATGGGCAACTACGAATTGGTTGATACCTTCCAAGATGAAATTTTTCAGAAGCTTCTGTCGCCTGAATTCCGCCAGCGTTTTATAAAGCTATTGGCTGCCGAAAATATTGCCACTTCAATAGCAATGAACTATAGTTATCGCGATTTAAAAGGCGACGACTTAGAGGAAGATCTTGAATTAGACGATTGGGAAGATGAATACGAAGATAATACCCTAGCTGATTATCTAGAAGAAATATGTTCGGAAGAGGAATACGATAATCTTAAAGATCTTTATAACCAATCTTTGCAAGATTATATTTATAATCCCCATAAATCGCCTATCGATTTATTTCCTTCATCGTATTCTAGTATAACAGGAATTGCGTTAAACGACAATGGCGATAAGTTTAATGAAAAAACTCCCCAATCGTCAGTTGTTTTCGATATAAGCGATGCTGGTTTTATTACCTATTCAAATAAAGATTATTTAATTATTGGCGACGATGATTATGTAAGAATTATTGATTTTGAGAAAAAGAAACAGGTTACTGTAAGAGAGTTGTCGAATCCTGGCGCAGGTGTCGATATGGTTTTAACGACCAGTGTTATTAATAATAATAGCCCGGTTCATTTTATCACCTATTCCGAAGGGATTATTCAGGGATGGAGCTTAAAATCGTTTAACGACATTTTTAAGATTAGGGCTAATGTACAGAATATGTTCATAAATGCCGAAGGTACTCGTTTGGCTATTATTACTGGCGACGACGATGACGACGACTACGAAAATAGCGACTCAATAGTTAATATCGACTTATCGAACGAAAAAGAGAATACTGTTATTTTTCTTGATTTAACTAGCTTAACCGAAATTAGCCGATGGGCATATAGCGATAACTATTCTGAGCCTCTTTTAACTAAAGATGGTAACTTTTTAATGGCTCTTTCGGAGAAAGGAACTGTTAAATGGGATACCTATAGTGGTAAATTAATAGACACTTACCGTTTTAGAAACAATCTTGTGTCGGGGCTTGAAATGATAGCTTCGTACGATTCAACTAAGCTTATTATCGATAATTCTATTTTTTGTTTGTCCGACATGAATTTTATTATGGATATTGACAGCTACGATTTTGGGCGATGGTACATTTCTCAGTCAAACATAATAGCTAAATACGGCGATACTGCTTATACCGAAGGTAGTTTTTGTTTTTCCGATATAGAGACAGGTAAAGTGCTTGGTCGTTTGTTTATTTCATCCGATTCGGGTAGCCCAGATAACGCTTTTTTCTCTCCTTGTGGTAAATATTTCTGTGTGATTATTGAATCAGACTTAAAAATTTGGAACATAAAAGATGTTTTAACAGGTAACCAGATTGAGAAATTTGAAATAGAATTTCCTAATGTTCCTGTAAGTATTTTCGATGGAGGACGAATTATTAGCATAGGGGTTCAGAAAGGTGATTTCATTAATCTATATGAAAATACAAAATTCGAACTACTTAATTTTGGAGCTTATAAATCGTCGTCACTAGCTATTAATTCAACTTCGCTTTTGCGAAAATTAAATAGCCAAGATGCTGTTTTTATAGAAGAGAAAAAGTCGTTAATACCAAAATTAGGTGATTTGTTAGGTGTCAAATTGCGATTTAACTCAAAGGGTGTACAACGAATTTTTGACTTTAAAATAGTTATAAGTTTCCCCGAACAACTGAATCCCGAAACAGGCGAAGTAATTTCGTCGGTAGAGTGGAGCCAAATATCAAAAGTTGGCGACGACATTATTGTTGGATGGGAGTTTGCTAACCAATTAATGCTTAAGCCAGGAACATGGAGTATCGAAATTCACAGTATGGATAAATCGGTTCTTTATTTCCGAAAACTGTTTTTTATTCAGAAAGAGTTTGTTGCTGTTGATTATAATGTAAAGAAAGAGTTTGTAGGCTTATATTCCGACGACAATATAGCCAAACAGCCTGTTAAAGAGATAAACCAGATATACGGTAAAGAGGGCATCTCTTTTGGCCTTAAATTTAGTTTCTCGTGCGATGTGCCCGACGAAAAGTATAAGCTAGTAGGAGAGATGGAGCATCCTTTGTTTATTGATCCTATTACTGGTAACGAGAGCACCTTTACTAAACGCAATTTTGTTTTAAGTAATGGTTCGGCAATAGGTTTCTTCAGACGTTTTCCCGATCAGCAGTCGGTTACTCCTGGGCTATGGACTTTTAGAATTAAAGATCCGCAATTTGGAACAACATTACTTGAAGAGCAGATAGATGTTTTAGAAGCCGATGATTCTGTTGAGCCTAAAATAGAGATGATTGATAGTGGTATTTATACATCAACCGAAAAATGTTCGTTATACAAAAACTACCCTAAGGCAAACACTCTTACTAATGTAAGTAGTCCTAATGTTATAGAGCTTGAGTCGGATATGATATTTGGTTTCCGATATAAGTTCAGCAATATAACCTCGTCGAAGCAGTTAGCTGTTATGATTTATCATCCAGTAGTTAGCTCTATGTTTGGCGACGAAACCGAAGAGGATTTTATATTCGATATTCACGACGATGAGCCTCAGTTTATTGGTTGGGTTATCGATCGCGATAAATATATTGTAGAAGGAGAGTGGACAATTAAAGTGTGGGAAGATGAAATAAACGGGGACGAAGAACCTCTGTTTCAGACAGGTTTTGTAACCAAATGTAAATAGTTAAAAAGCAGATAAATGAACACTATATTAATAGAGACTGATATAAATTCAGTTGAATCGATAAAAGAGGGAATATTAAAACTTAACAATATTGTTTTTACCGATTATACAGCAATACACAAGCTGGCAAAGAAAGATAATAAGGCTCTCGATATTAACCTGAAATTTGTATTTAATGATGGTAGCCAAACAAATTTCCTTACTAGAGATAACGAACAAACAGAACTGTGGGATGAGGTTACATTGGGTATACCCAACAAATACAAAAACCAATTTGACGATCATTCGTTTGCCGAGTTTGTGTTTTTTTACAATGCCTTTAAACACAATCAGCTTAATGGCGATATTATTAGTTTAATAAACAGAGTTTCGTCATATAATTTCGGGACGTATGCTAAAACACTTTGTTACCCCGACAAAACACCTGTAGCTTTTTGGGCGGTTTTTTTCTTAATGAATAACTCTACCAATTATGCCGATGTGTGTATTAACTATTTTGGGTCGTTAAATTTGCCTAACCATTTTAAACGTAAGTGGGGCGAAGACGATTTTATTCAAGGATTTCTTTATCCGTTAACTGTTTCGGCTTTAAACTATGTGTACAAAAAGCAGAATTGGACTGCCGACTGCTTAAAGATTCTTGCATCGCAAATTTCGCACTATGCTTACGATGGTATACCCGATTTATTTTTAGATCAATTAAAAAATCATAATCCATACAATTTGTTGTTAGACGAAGATGAATGCAATAATTTTCTGCAAAACTATATAACCGAACAACGAGCGGTATATAACGATTCAATAACCTCTGGTGCTGAAAATATTGTTTCCCAGATTTTGACACTAATTATTGACGACCAAATTATTGAAGAGAAAACAAACTATATTATCGACTCTATAGAAAAACAAGAGTAGTTAGTAAATACATATAGCCCTGGGTTTAAATTCAGGGCTATATAGGTTTTTAAATATTTATAATAATTGTTCTAATTTTTCTTTTATTTCCGATGGTTTTTCTGCTGTTGCATCAATTATAAATCCTTTATCATCAATTAATATATATCTTGGAAAAGCTTTAGCATTATAATCGTTGTTGAATTTATGTCTTGCTCCTTCGGTGCATAAGTTAATAGTATTCATATTAAAATCTTTCACCTTGCTTAACCACCTATCAATTATTTCATCCGATGAAATTGAGATAAAGACAATTCTTTTATTCTTTAATTCATCTGCCAGTTTTTTCATTGCAGGCATTTCGGCTATGCATGGGCCACAATATGAGTTCCAGCAATCAATATAAACAAAGCTCTCTTTAAAGTCCGATAGTCTAACTAAGTTGCCATTAGTATCTTTTATTTCGAAATTTGGTGCTTTTTGGCCTTTTGCCAGTTTTTTCCAATTGTTGTATTTGTTTTTTAAACTTACTTTTCGATTGTTATCGCCTATTCTTTTAATAAACTCTACACATATTGAATCTATCTCATCTATCCCGTTAAAGTTTATAAATGTATTAAATTCACCGTACATTATTTCTTCAAAAAAATCACTGTCGTTTAGTGTCTTTTTTGCTAGATTATACTTCTCGTTTAGTGTTTTTGTGTGCAGATTTAAAAGCGATTTTATTGCCGATTTGTATTCAAAGAATGGGTAGAGTTCTCTTCTATTTGGTTCTATTTGTTCGGTAAAATCAAAATAATTATCTGTAATATCTGGTTTGCTTTTAGTGAGTATTTCATTAAATGTGGGATATAAAAATAGTTGGTTGACTTCGAAATAATTTATTAGTTGTTTCTCTATGTTGTAAAATGAAGTTGATAGGTTTGAGTGTTGTTTTTTATAATCTTCTATCTGCTTTACTCGAATTTGTTTAACACTATCAATTTTAGTTTTAAATGTTTTAGGCTTCGATGAAAATAAGGTAATGTCAATTTTTCTTGGATCGTCAAATCTTAACTTCTTAATAAGTTCATTTTTCTTATATAAAAAGTCGCTCTCATTGAATCCCCTTCCTGTAAATTTATAGGTGTTGTTTTTATTGTAATCAATGAATATACTATCATTGGGTTTTACATACAACGAAATATTATCACCTATTTCTAAGGCTACATATTTTTCATTTATGACAGGAATAGTAAACGAGAAAACACCATTTTTTATGGTATCAATATATATTGAGTCTGGTGTCTTTAACTTTGCTATCGGAAGATTTATATTGTTTACTCTTCCTTTAATAGTACAGCTTTTTTCTACATCTTTATTGCATCCAAAAAAGGATAGACAAATAGTAAAAATTAAAATGTTTCTCATATCATTATTATTTGTTTAGAATGGTTTTTTAAACTTGCAGGCAGTTATTTAATAATTCACTTTTGAATGAGTTACTATACAAGAAGCCTTTGGGTTTAATTTTTCGACCCTAAACTTAGTGAAAAACAATTTCTTAAAAATGGTTGTAGTGTGATTTTTAATATTGTTTGTTATGGTGTAATATGCTTTACTGTTTTGTTAATGAGTTGTATGATCTGTTTTAATTGTGCTGTTGTCTTATAATTGGTAATAGTGTTATGCAGTGCTACTTTTACTCCAATGTTTAGCCTTTTAAT
>JAFGOQ010000227.1 GCA_016926405.1 Bacteroidales bacterium | reverse complement strand
TTAATAATCAACTGTTTATTTTTCTATATATAAAAATAGCCTTCCAATACTGGAAGGCTTAATAATATTATTTATGTATAGAATTAACTAAAAAGACTATCAACAAATTCGTTTCTATTAAATATCTGAAGATCTGTCATTTTCTCTCCTATACCAATGTATTTTACTGGAATTTTAAACTGATCGGAAATACCAATAACAACACCACCTTTAGCTGTTCCGTCGAGTTTTGTTAAAGCAAGTGATGTAACATCTGTAGCTTTGGTAAATTGTTTTGCTTGCTCAAAAGCGTTCTGGCCTGTCGATCCATCGAGAACAAGAAGTACTTCGTGAGGAGCGTCGGGAATAACTTTTTGCATAACAGTTTTAATTTTCGAAAGTTCATTCATTAAATTAATCTTATTATGTAAGCGTCCTGCAGTATCAATAATTACAATGTCGGCATTATTAGCTTTGGCTGATGTAAGTGTGTCGAAAGCAACAGAAGCAGGATCCGAACCCATATTCTGTTTCACAATATCAACACCAACTCTTTCGCTCCAAACAACTAACTGATCGACAGCTGCAGCACGAAAAGTATCGGCAGCTCCAAGGTAAACTTTCTTGCCATCTTGTTTAAATTGGTGAGCTAATTTTCCAATAGTAGTAGTTTTACCTACACCATTAACACCAACAACCATAATAACATAAGGTCCTTCTTTGGAAGTGAAATTTAAATCGAATTCGCCACCTTGGTTTTCTTCTAACAAAGCTGCTATTTCCTCTTTTAAGATGTTGTGAAGCTCGTCTGTTCCAACGTATTTATCTTTAGAGACACGTTTTTCGATACGTTCAATTATTTTAATTGTTGTATCGACACCTACGTCGGAAGTAATAAGAATCTCTTCTAGTTCGTCGAGAACATCGTCGTCAACTTTACTTTTCCCAACAACTGCTCGAGAGAGTTTTTTAAATACGCTTTCTTTAGTTTTTTCGAGCCCTTTGTTAAGACTATCTTTTTTTTCTTTCGAGAAAATTCCAAAAATGCCCATAGTATGATATTATGTAAGAGTTTTTTTTTGACAGGCAAAAATAAAAAAAAAGCTTTCTTTACGAAAAAGAAAGCTAATCAATATTATATAATTCAATCGTAAAATTACGATTTGAAAAAGTCTTTTACTGTATCGTTTGTAACGATCTCTTCTTTAAACGAGTAAGAACCAGTCTTCTCGTCTTTAGCCATCTTAATAACTTTTGTAAAGTTTTTTCCAGCTCCTTTTTGAAGTGTTGCAACTACTTTCTTAGCCATAACTCAATTATTTAATTTCGCGGTGAACAGTAACTCTCTTTAAAATAGGATTGTATTTTTTCAATTCCTTTCTATCTGGAGTGTTTTTCTTATTTTTTGTGGTAATGTAACGTGAAGTTCCTGGCATTCCACTTTCTTTATGCTCAGTACATTCCATGATTACCTGAACTCTATTGCCTTTTTTAGCCATTTCTCAATCCTCCTGATTAGTAAATGTTAATGAACCCATTTTCTTTAGCATCCTTAAGGGCGCTTATAATACCCTTTTTGTTGATAGTACGAATACCTGCTGCCGAAACACGCAAAGTAATCCATCTATTCTCTTCTGGCAAGAAAAACTTCTTAGTAAAAAGATTTATATCAAATCTTCTTTTAGTTCTTCTTTTCGAGTGAGAAACGTTATTTCCCACCATTGCCTTTTTTCCTGTAATTTGACAAACTTTAGACATCGCTGTTATCTTTATTCTTTAATATTTTCCTCAAACAGAGCGCAAACTTCGTTATTTTTTTCCAAAATAACAAGCTCAATCACTGATATTTTATTAACATTCTTATTTTTAATACCGAATTGCTTCTGGTGAATGTTTTTCGGCTGGCAAATGTATTAATTATTTATTATTTTCAATAGCTTTTTTAATAAAAATTCGCATCATATTTAAGGCCGAGGCAGATGCACGTATTATATTACGTTCTCGGTTGCTTCCAAAACAAAAACATTGTGCTTCTTGCGAAAGTTTGTTTCCTACTGCAATCCAGGTTGTTCCAACGGGCTTTTCGTCTGTACCACCGTCGGGACCTGCTATTCCTGATGTGGCAATAGCAAAATCTGAATTTGTTGCGTTACATGCTCCTATTACCATTTGTTTTACCACTTCTTCGGATACGGCACCTTTATTTTGAAGTGTTTCGGGTGAAACTTTTAACAAATTAACCTTAACATTATTGCTATAGGCCACTATTGAACCCAGAAAATAGTTTGAGGCTCCTGGTATTGAAGTTATGATTGATGCAATAGAGCCTCCTGTGCAACTTTCGGCAGTTGATATTGTGAAATTATTGTCGAAGCAAAATTTTCCTACAATGTTTTGCATTGTCTCTTCTTCTTCGCCATAAATTATATCGGGAATAATGCTATAAAGTTTGGTTATGGCTGCTTCTATTTCATTAGCAATATTAGTTGACGCATTGCCCGGAGCCGACAAGCGCAATCGGACCATGTTTGGGCTTGGTAAGTAGGCTAAGCTTATATAATTTGGCAATTGGCTTTCCCAAGTTTGAAGTTTTTCGGCCAAAACAGCTTCGGCCTCTCCGTGTGTTAATATTGTTCGGTTTATTATTGGCGAGAGTTTATACTTTTCTGATAATTCGGGAATTATATATTCGCTCATTAAGTATTTCATCTCGAAAGGTACACCAGGCATAGAAAATACCACTTTACCATCTGTTTCGAATTTCATTCCCGGAGCTGTTCCCATTGTATTATTCAGTATGGTAGCTTTTTCGGGTTGCATAGCCTGGCTGAGGTTGTTATTGTTTAATGGTAAGTTTCGAGCATTAAGCAATTTTTTTATCTGGTTTAATGTTGGCTGATGCAAAACTAGTTCGGAATTAAAATACTTAGCCAGTGTTTGTTTTGTTCTATCGTCGTTTGTTGGCCCTAATCCCCCTGTAATTAATGTAATTGGATAGGTTTTAAGACTCTTAGTTAAGACATCGACTAAATGTTCGGGACTATCGGTTATTGAGGTTATTTGCCCTACCGAAACGCCTATTTTATTAAGCTGTTGTGCCATCCAGGCCGAATTGGTATCGATAACCTGTCCTATTAGTATTTCGTCGCCTATGGTTATTATGTGTGCTTGCATTTTTATAGTTTTTTAGTTTGGTAAAAGTATAAAAAAAAGGCCACCGCGAAGGGATGTATGAAGTTGAAAGTTGAAAAGTTGAAAGTCACAAGTTGAAAGTTGAAAGTTGAAAGTTGTGAATGCCTAAATAACTATGTTACTATTTCACTATTTAACAGCATTCTAATAACCAAGTTCAAAGCTCTAATAACTCCTTGTCCCTATATCACTATTTCACTGCTTTCTAATAACCAAATTCTAACAATTGAAAAGTTTAAAGTTGAAAGTCAAAAGTCAAAAGTCAAAAGTTGTGAATGCCTAAATCACTATGTTACTATTTCACTATTTCACTGATTTCTAATAACCAAGTTCTAAGCCCTAATAACTCCTTGCCCTATATCACTATTTCACTGATTTCTAATAACCAAATTCAAAGCTCTAAAGACTAAATACCTCCGACTACCAAAGAAAAAGGGGTCTTGAAACCCAAAACCCCCTGTCACTATAAAAACATCTTTTTTAATTAGTTTGCCTGTTCTGGTGTTGGCTCGGTTGATACCTGATTACTATTTCGTGTACGACGCGAGCGCCCAACAGCCATATACTCTTCGGTGATTACATTAATCTTATCGGCTATGTTTTTATAAACAACCTCGTTATTAAGCATGTAAACAACCTCAATAGCCTTAAAGGTCTTTTCGCCAATCTCGCGTAGCTCTTTGTAAGCTATCTCGTTGTCGATATCTTCTTTATCGGCTTTATCTTGAGTGCGCTTATCTAGTTCGGCTAAATAAGCATCGTTAGTAGTTAACATATCGTTATAAAATTCGGTAAGATCAGCTTTCTGAATAGACTCCTGTGCTTCGGGGGTCGATAGCTTATCTTTTAAATTTTGCATAAGTGCAGTTTGCTCTTTATTACCACAACGGTGTAGATTCCATTTCACCGAACGTATTAAATGAACAATATATTCGGCATTAATAGCTCGCGTTGCGTTAATACTCTTCGATGTAGTTTTTGCAGCGTCTCTAAAACACTCGAAAGCTGTGTCGCGTGTTTTTTCGCAAGACTGAATAGCTGGGGTATTAAAGTTCGCTCGTTCTTTCGACGAGGCTTCTATTGCCTTTGCTATTGCTGCATCGAGCTTTGTTAAAAACGGTTTTAGCTGCGATTCGTCGGTTACCTGCATTCGCAAAACTTCGCCTATCTTGGTGTATAAACCAATTTCCTCATTAACATGTAATAGGCTATGATAAATTGGGCTAAGCATAATTTTTTAATTTTAAGTTTATGAATAAATGTTTTGCTTAAGTGACCGTTGAAGGTAGCTATTTAATTTAAAACTACAAAATGTAAATAGCTGTAATTTAAACTGTAAATGCAATTATTTGCTCTTTTTGCCTATTGACGGGCTTTGTAGAGCCATTTTTTTTGTTTTAAGTTAGCTATATTTTTGGTTTCGCATAGTTGTGGAAACTCAAATCAGCGGCTGGTTTAAAATTTCTCACTTTTGCGGAAACTCAACTTTGCGGCTGGTTTGAAATTTCTCACTTTTGTGGAAACTGAACTTTGCGGCGGGTTTGAAATTTCTCAGTTTTGTGGAAACACAACTTTGCGGCTGGTTTGAAATTTCTCAGTTTTGTGGAAACTCAAATTAGCGGCTGAGTGACATTTCCCAGATCTGCGGACTATCAATTAGCGGCTGATTTGGTCTCCGCAAATCTGTGGACTATCAATTTTTGGCAGATTTGAGTTTCCACACTTTTGCGGACTATCAATTAGCGGCTGATTTGGTCTCCACAAATCTGCGGACTATCAATTTTTGGCAGATTTGAGTTTCCACACTTCTGCGGACTATCAATTTGCGGCGGATTTGGTCTCCACAAATCTGCGGACTATCAATTTTTGGCGGATTTGAGTTTCCACACTTTTGTGGACTATCAATTAGCGGCGGATTTGAAATTCCACAGTTTTGCGGAAGGCAACAAGTTGTAAGCTGGAAGGGTGATGGCTAATGACTTACAACGGCCACGTATATGAAACGTTTGGTGTTTCGAAGAGCAAACCCGTCAAGCCGCTACAATTTTTACTAAATGTAATAGCCTTTAAATTAGCACTACCCGCCAAATGTTTTATATACAGTGTTGTGTTTTCGTGCTTTATTTCCTCAGTCTGCCCGTGTGTTTGGGCCGCCATACTCTTTGACAAGTTTTGGACTGTGTGTTGGCTCTTTTGAGCGACTTGGCAATGTGTATGGGGGCAAAGGGTTGGCATTAGTTAAATTTTACATATGGATTTATACAATTCATTTTCCAAATTTCTTCATATTCATCATAATCAAAATAAATTCCATTTACATTATTTACTTCCGAAAAATCAATATCAGAACCTTTGCTTATTTTTTTTATTACCTCAAAATCAGGGCTGAATAAATACTGTTCACCTTTTATTAACCTTGCTATTAATCGTTTGGTTTCTTGATGTACTTTACCATAACTAAAATTTGGCACTTTCTTTATCTTCATTTGTTCTCTTTTCGAAAATCTAACTAACAAATCAATCCATGATGAAGCAGTTTCCGAGACCTGTTCCTTATAATATTCAGCATGTCTAACTAAATCATTCTTATAGGTTTTTATACTTTTTTCCCACAGTTCATCATCAAAAAGGTCTGATATTTCAAGAGCCGATGACCTTGAACGAATCCCCGCTTGATAAATCTTAACAGATTTTATACTTGGCAATCCTAATTCAACTAGAATTGCTAATTCCTCAATAATGTCAGATTCTTCTATGAAGCTTCTTTTTAAAAGTTTTTTTGAAATACCATTGAGTACCCATGGAAGATTGAAGGAATAGTGTTTAGTAATGATGTCAATTGCATTTTCTAAATGAGTTATTTGTGACATAGAAATGCCACTCAACCACATCACTCTTATTTCATTGAATTGAGAACTTTGCAAGAAGTCCGCTTTTAACGCATTGATATCATTGATAGTGTTTTCGATATTTTCTAAAAGCTGGATTCGGTTTTCTAATGTTTTATCTTCAGATATATATTTTTGTAAAAATTCAATTACAATATCAAGTTTATCCTCTATTTGAAGGTCTGAATTAATTGGAATACCAGATGAAACTACATTTTCCCATTCACTTTTTTCTGTTCCAACTTTTTTTGTTATTCCTGTAATCCTAGCTTTAACAAATTCAACAACTTCTTCTCCTGTGATATCATCAAAATTCCTAGTTTGCAAATACGCTAATGACTTTACAAAGTAATCATCAACCCATGTTAAATCATTTCCTTCGGCATTATTAGAATTATGAAGAGCCAATAAACCATCATCAATCCAATCCAGCAGAGAATCAATTTCATCTGATTCCTCGTGAATTTCATTAATTCGATTTTCTGCAAGTAACTCTATCAAATTTTCAAATGACACGCCATTTCTAGAAGCCACAATTTTTAATACCCTAATAAGCCTAAGGCAACCGCTCTCAGCTTCATCAATATTACTCTTATTAAAGTATTCTAAGATTAAATCTCTTTCCCAATTTATTCTTCTGCTATCTTTACCAACAATATCTTGAGCTACTAATATTTTACCCTCATGGTCAACAAAAGCACGACCCGCGCGACCTGCAATATTCCAAAAGTCCCGTTTTGTTATAGGATTACCAGCTTGATATATTGTAGAAAAAATTACAGTTGAAACACCTAAATTAACACCCTGCCCAAGAGTTGAAGTAGCAATTATTGCCCTGGGTTTTTCGCTTCTCATTAACCTTTCTAAAGGCAGTCGCACATCTGATAGCAAATCTGCATTATGACAAAAAATACCAAACCGTGCAAATTTGAGCCAATCAGAATCAGCACCATACGATTCTGTGCAAGCTAATTCAAAAGCTTGCCAGTTACTTTTATTTTTAAAATCAAATGCATTTTCTTCTTCATTAAGACATTTCACATATTCTTTAGCAATAGTGAAAACAGAGCTTTTTAAACCAACAAATATTAGAACAGGTCCAAAATTCTTAAGCTTATAAGCTGTACTAGCAATAGCTTGATTCTTTGATTCGGGAAAATAGTGAGTCTTCCTTTGACGAGGTTTAGGAGGTAATTCTTTCCTCAAAATAAAATTAGCATTAAAAGAGTTTCTCTCGGTATCAGTACTCTGCCAATTCAAATCAACAGAACCTCCGTTCCATTGCATAATACCAATTCTTTCATCTGAAGGACGCCAATTTTCTTTATATACATTATCTGAAGAACTTGTAAGCCATTCAGCTAAATCTCTAGCATTTGGCAGAACAGCTGATAATAGCAAAAATTCCCCATCGTTTTTATTGACATGGAATTTCAGTTCTTCATAGAACATTTCATTAATAATAAGCCTTTTATCTGCACCGAATAAATGTCCTTCGTCAACAATAACTAATTTGATACTCGATAAAATCTCATTATTGCTTCTTAATAATGCTTTTGATTTTTCTGGTGTAGCTACAATTACAGTTGATTCATCAATAATTTTTTCATCGAGTTTACTAAATAAACTACCACCATATAAATGAGATATTGAAATTCCAAGATTACCAAAAATCTCATCAAGTGAATTTTCTATCTCGTATGCTAACGACCTATAGGGAGCTATAAAAAGTATCTTTGCTTCTGGATTTTCTATGATACAATTCAAAATTGAAATTTCTCCAATTCTCGTTTTACCACTACTGGTTGGAATACTTATGATACTTCCTTTTTCTTCTCCTTTTAATACCAGTGGTAGCGAGTTTCGCTGTGTCACAAATAGTTCGGTAATATTACCACTTGCCTTGTAAACAAGTGATTGAATATATTTCAAAGGAAGAGAAGTTGTTGTATCAAAGTATTTGCCTAAAACAGACCATAAGGAAGCTTCATAAAAACCATCAAGAATTAATATTAACAATCTTATCACCCACCAAATGTCTGGTTCTCCCCTGATTTCTGAAATCTCTTGTAAATCAGTTAAATTTTGCTTTGCAGACCTTAATAATTCATAATCACCAGTAAAATAGTACTTCACATAATTATTTAATGCCTTAGCAATTATTATTTCATATATTTTTATTGTATTATCTTTTTCATTAAAGTTTGCAGATAGATATTCGTCTGTATATTCAGAATCAATTACAATTTGATTTATTTCATCCAATAACTGGTTAAAATTCCTATTTAGAAAATGTGATATTAATAAAGAAATTACAGTGTCACTTTGTAATTTCTTTATCAAGATAAATGATTTTGAATATTGAAAACTCACATAATATCCGAGAGCAGAAATTAAACCATATAAATTTTTGTTTTTGGTCTGAACATTTGGTGAACCATGCACATGTTCAAGAATAGAAGAAGCTTTTTCAATTGAATATGAAGCTTTAGTAAAAAGCTTATTATCAAAATAATTACAACCAATGTTTAAATATTTAAACGCAAGTATATTAAGTTGTCCATCATTGATAGTATATCTAGGGAAGTTATCTTTGTTTTCACCTGTATTATAAAGAATATATCTTGCATTAGCCTGAGCTATAAGATTCTGTAATGTAGAATCAGATTCCAATTTTGTGAAGCTTTCTTCAATATATTCTATCCTCATAACTCGTCAGGTCTAGATATTAACTCTTCTGCTTTTGCAAAAGCTGTATTTATAAACTCCTCAGGTTTATCAATGCCAATGGAAATAAATACTAAATTTCCATTATCACTATTCAAATGTTCCTCGACCTTCTCAGAAGCTTTATCATTACTAAGTAACAATCCTGTATAAATCAAATCCCCTTTGTCCTTTATATCTTGAACTATAAAGTCATCTAATTTTTCAGCAAGAGTTACATCTGATTTGGCTGTTTCTTCAACAAGAAAAGTATATGATAATGGTAATGTATCTTTACTCAATGAATTTGTGATATCCTGAATTACTTTTTTCGAAGGCGTTTTTCGAAATTTAGCTTCACCCAAATATATTCTTATCTTTTCTACACCTTTTTCTTCAAACAAATCAACCATTAAAGTATCATCACCTTTAATTGCTTGGTCAACATTAGGATTATATTTCAGCTTAAAAACTTTAATTAGTTCTTTATCTAGTGTTGTTTGTATGTAGTCTGTTAAAATTACTTCTGTTGCATTTCCTTTCTTTACTTTATCAACCGATGGAAGTTTCTTATGCTGTTCTGCATATTTTGCATAGCCTAATCTTCCAAATTTTTCTTTAAGTTGCTTTAGTCGGAAATCAGTATAATGATGGTCTATTAGTTTTCTTGCCATCCATTCAACTAACTCATCGTCTTGTGTATTTGCTTCTTTAAGTTCTCTATGACATTTAGTGCTAGAAGAAGGTATGTCATTAGATGATAACCATTTCCCAATCTGTTTGGTATCGTCTGGGTGTTTTCCTATTAGTTTTTCTTGTTTAGTCATATCATTCTCTTAACGAGCGTTGGCAATAATTTGGCTCTTTTGCAAGCTGAAGCTTCAGCTAGTGGGTTAGGGCTTGCAAATGTGCCAAATGTGCGTTAGCATTTATTGTACGGGTCTCTCTTTGCATGAAACACAACTTATAATATGTGCACTTATTTTTCTTATCTCAGATTAAAAAGGTGCACAATACACACCATATAGGTCAGTATTGTATACCTTTTAAACTTATGTGG
>JAFGOQ010000226.1 GCA_016926405.1 Bacteroidales bacterium | reverse complement strand
TGAACCTGCTTAGTTCTTCCGATATTAAAGAAGTTAACAAAGTTATAAGTTCTTCGCTCCCAGTTACATTATTATCTGTATTAATTTGTATTTGCATTTTTCTCATTTATTAATAACTAAATATTGCTGCAAGTCCAGTTTTAGCAGGCATTTTTTCCGGCTGTATAACTATAACTTTGCAACAATCCTACAATTAAATAACAATCAAAAATTATTAATCATCGTTGCGATGCAAAGAATTATCAAACTCTTTCCGTTTATAAAATTCTTTATCCATAATTGATATATCAATTGTATCATCGCGAAGAAAATAGCGTAACAAAGTTAATTCGTATTCACGATCGATAGCAGCTCTACTCTTGAACCGTTTTGCTTTGGCAAAAGTATTATAGTCTATTTGGTTTGTGAGCACCTTCTTTTGCTCTTTATTTAAACTCACCATTCCTATTGGTACAATAAGGTGTTCGTCGCCATCCTTGTTTATAAATCC
Source organism: Bacteroidales bacterium (assembly GCA_016926405.1). Taxonomy (GTDB): domain Bacteria; phylum Bacteroidota; class Bacteroidia; order Bacteroidales; family UBA6680; genus UBA6680. The sequence continues at coordinate 2,175 of JAFGOQ010000226.1, read as the reverse complement.
ATGCACACCATCGCTTGCAGGAACCTGGTAAGTGTTGTAACCAACTTCTATCAAAGATTTATTTACCTCAACATCAAGATATACAACACGTTCTGCTTGTTTATTAATCAGTAAATTAGTTACTTTTCCAACGGTACGATTCTCGGCATCTATAACATCCCATCCCCTCACATCATAATAATCTGATGCTACTTTATAATCAGGAAGCTCTTCTAGATAGTACAGGCTTTTATTATTGTCAGACATAATTTGTGTTCCTTTTTAAATTATTTAATTCATTTTTTTGAGTAGGTCTGCGGCTTTACTAAAGAAAGTTTTAACTTCATCTTTCTGATCAAGAGTATATACTTCCGGTTTAATTGATTCTGATGCATTTTTTAATTCTGCAACTTCATTTGTCAATCCTGGATATTTAGCCATCTGGATGTTTTGTAATACGTTGGTTAAAATATCATCCGCCTTTCTAATGTTGTCCGCATGTATAGTATCGAATGGATCCTTTGTAATCATTTCTGCATATTCCTTTACCTTTTCTAAATCAGCCCGAATTTCATATCCAACTTCACCGGCCATCGCATTTGTAGCTTCGGTTAATTTTAAAAGCGCTTCATTTGTATATGCATGATCCAGACTCATCTTATTTTTGCCGGTTTCCACGAAATTTACGTAAGCCGCAACGGTGCTGTTATTTTCCTTTACACTTATGAGGTCTGCTTCTGTAGTACCAATAAGTTCGGATGTTTTGGGCACTTCATTCATTTTTTCATTGTAATCATGAAATGCCAGGAAATAAATAAGGACGGCAATTGCGCCGACGGCCAATAAAATCCACGGCCACATCAGTTTTTTCTTTTCAATTTTTATTTTTGCCATAATAACCTCCTTAGTCGGTTAATAATTTTTAACGATTCAGTTAATTCAATTTATTATTTAGTAGCGTCCACTGCTTGCTTCTTTAATTCTTCATTAGCAAAGATTGCAATTTCTACTCGACGATTCTGACTCCTACCTGCTTCGTCACCATTGTCTGTTATTGGTTGAATTTCTCCATATCCAAACTCAGTTATTCTTGCTACGTCAACCTTTAAATCTTTGATGAAATCTCCGACAGCTTGGGCCCTTCTAAGAGATAGTCTTAAATTGTATTCCTGATCGCCTACATTGTCTGTATGTCCCTCAAGAATTATATTGGTGTCTTTATAGTTATTAACTATTTTTGCAAACTTGGCTAAACTTTCTTTACTTTTTTCTTGTATGTCCGCTTTATTAAAGTCAAAGAGTAATCCAGAATCAAGGGTTACTTTTATACCCTCACCTACTCTTTCAATTGTAGCAGTTTCACCTAGCTCAGATTCTAAATCTGCAGCCTGCTTATCCATATAGCTGCCTATCCAGACTCCTGCTAGTCCACCAACGGTAGCACCTATTATCGCACCTAAGGCTGTATTACCTTCTACTTTTCCAATTAAACCACCGATAACTCCTCCTGTTGCTGCACCAACTACAACTCCCTTTTGTTTATTGGTCCAAGCAGCGCAGCCAATAACTCCTAACACAATCAATGCAATTAAAATTATTACTATTGTTCTTTTCATTATGTCTCCTAATTAAGTAGTTATGAATAATATTCGTTGTTATTTCATAAAAGCCATCTTGTTTGTTTGCACAAAATTGAGTTGATAAAAGTAGATTCCCGAAGATTATTTTTCTTGTTAGCTGCTATTGAGCTAGACCTTCTTAACTAAGGAAATAATAAATAACAAAATAATTGCGCCAACAGTGGCCATAATTATAGAGCCTAAGAACCCGCCTGTTGTTATACCAATCATACCGAATACAAAGCCACCTAATACAGCACCAACAATTCCCACAATAATATTTCCTATGACACCAAATCCGCTACCCTTTACTATATTTCCAGCGAGCCACCCAACCAACGCGCCAACTGCTAAAAATATTATCAAGCTAATGATATCCATGATACCTCCTGTTTAAAATTTAATGAAAAGGTATATGCCAACAACAAAACTGACAGCACCAGCAATATAGAAAATCATTACTTTATCTGTATTGGAACCTGTAACCGCTTGTGTTATTTGTGAACCGACCGAACCAGATAATCGATATCCCCATATTGCAAGACCAATTCCTAAAACCACAAGGGCAATACCAATA
>JAFGOQ010000225.1 GCA_016926405.1 Bacteroidales bacterium | reverse complement strand
TAGAGTAGGAGCCAATTCTATTGGCACTTCTATAGTTACCGATACACCTTTACAATTTTCTGGTGACGATCATTATTTAAAATCATATAAGAAGTGGACCTGTTCTACTGCCCCAATTCATGATTCGCTAAAAAATATTATAGGTACATTTACCCTTGCTGGCCATTGCGACTCTATTCACTCGCATACTTTAGGTATAGCAATTGCAGGTGCTAAATATTTAGAAGATAGGTTTGAATCTAGAAAAATTCATACAGAGTTAGACGAAGCTTATCAGTATGTTAATACTATAATAAATACCTTTTCATTTGGTGTTTTTGCTCTCGATTTAGATGGTAAGATTTTACGTGCCAACACAACTGCTGGTAAGTTTCTTAAACAACCTTACGAAGAGCTTGTTGGAAAGTCTATTGGTGATTTTATTCCCGATTATAAAACTATTCTTAAAGTTGTTAGAGCCTATACTTTTATTCACGACGAAGAGGTTGAGTTTAAGGTAGGTGCAGGAAAAGAACGCTTTATTATAAATTCGCATCCTTTATATAATGCTCAAGACAAGCTTACAGGTATTCTTCTTTCGTTTCGAGAGTTTAAGCGTATTATGAATCTTGTTCATAAGTATTCGGGTATGCGTGCTCGCTATCATTTTAAAGACATTATTAATAAAAGTCCGCAGATGAAGCGTATTGTGCAATATGCACAAACAGTAGCTTCTAGTCCTTCAACAATATTAATTCAGGGCGAGAGTGGAACAGGTAAAGAGGTTATTGCGCAAAGTATTCATAATGCCAGCGATAGAGCCTCTCATGCTTTTGTGCCAATTAACTGTGGTGCTATTCCCGAAAATCTTATTGAAAGCGAACTTTTTGGTTACGACGATGGTGCTTTTACAGGGGCAAAAAAAGGCGGTCATCCAGGTAAGTTTGAGGTAGCAAATGCAGGAACTTTGTTTCTTGATGAGGTTGGTGAAATGCCTATGGACATGCAGGTTAAGCTTCTTAGAGCACTGCAAGAGGCCGAAGTTACTCGTGTTGGTGGGACAAAAACTATTCCTGTTGATGTTAGAATTATTGCAGCAACAAATCGCAATCTGCGAAAACTTGTTGACGAAGGTAAATTCCGTCTCGACCTTTACTATCGTTTGAGTGTAATTCCAATAGAGATTCCACCACTTAGAGACAGACGAAGCGATATTCCTTCGTTGTTGAAATTTTTCCTTAATCGCAAAGCTCTTAAGTTAAATAAAGATATTCCTGTTATTCGTCAGTCGTTGTACGATGATATAATGGCGCACGATTGGCCAGGAAATATCCGTGAGCTTGAAAACTTTGTTGAGAAGATTGTGAACTTTAATGGTGATGTGCAGCTAGATCTTTCGGCATTTTCTAATTTCTCAACATCAACTGCTACTGTCGACGATGGATTAAAAATATCTGACGATAAATTAATTCCTTTAACTCTTAAGGAGATGGAGAAACGCGCTATTATTGACTCTATAAGAATTAATAATAGAAATATGTCGAAGGTGGCAAAGACTCTTGGTATTAGTCGTAATACTTTGTACGAAAAGATGAAACGCTACGATATTAGTTATAAGTAGAAGTACTTATTATATATACATTAGCCTTTGTTTATGTAATAAAGATTATTGCGAAATCTTCACGTTTTCCTCTTCTAAAGCTTTGTGAACAGCAGTGCGTCCTAGTTCAATAAGTTGTCTACTTTTGTGAAAATCAAAAGTATTGCAAGCGTTTCGTGGAATTTTAACTAATAAATCGGGTGGTGTTTCTTGCAAATGAAACGACGTTATTTGTTCTTGCATTAGATCAAACATCTCCGAAAATAACTTTATCATCCCAGCTTTTTGACTTGTTGATTGTGGCTTTTTTAGTTTAGTACCAATAAACGAATCCCATTTATTTATAATGAAATCGAATCGCTGATGTTCTTTAATTTTCTCGTTCTCGTCAATAGGTTTAAAATTTGGATCCCAGTGGTTTAAATTAACCGCCACTATTTGCTCATTGTTTGTTATAATAGTTTTGTTAAGCGGCATAGGGTTAATTAATCCTCCGTCGAAATATTCTTTTTTACCACTTCTGTATGGCGTTATAAAACCAGGAATAGCTACCGATGCTCTTATTGCATCGTACATGCTTCCTTTGTTTAGTACAATTTCATTTCTATTGAAAATGTCTGTTGCAATAGCTGTAAATGGTATGTCTAGTTCAGATATATCTCGGTCTGGGATTATCTTTTTTAACTCTCTAAAAACCTTAAACCCTTTTAGAAAACCTTTAGAGTCGAGAGTGAAATCCATCAATCTATAAATATCTGTTTTAGAAAGATCAAGTACCCAGTCGCGGTAAACGCTAAGTTGGCCACAAGCATAAAAAGCCCCAATTACAGATCCAATAGATGTTCCTGTTACCGAAGTTATATTATATCCTAGCTTTTCTAACTCTTCAATTACTCCAATATGAGCTATTCCACGGGCTCCTCCGCTTGATAGGACTAGTGATATAGGACGTTTTTTATCCATTGTTTGCAAGGCTTTTAAAATCGTGACCAGTTGGGTTTTGGAATATACGTAACTCGAAAAGTGGAACAACTGCAATTATATGTTCAATTATTTCGGCCTGAATTTTTTCGTATTCAGCCCATCGTTGATCGGTGCTAAAAACATAAACCTCAATTGGCATTCCTATTTCTGTTGGTTGAAGCTGACGAACTAAAAATGTCATATCGTTATGTATTAGCGGATGGTCGGCCAAATAGTTTTCTATATATTCTCTAAGAAGACTTACGTTTGTTGTTTTGTTTTCAATTTGTTCGTCGCGAATAGTTAGCAAGTTGCTCTCGGTAAGTTGTGTTGCTAATTCTTGTGTACAGAATTTAATACTCTGCATATCAATATTAACAGAGCGTTTTATTCGTCGTCCGCCACTTTCTTCCATTCCAATCCAGTTTTGGAACGAGTTTGATATTAGTGCATAAGTTGGTATTGTGCTTATTGTTTTATCCCAGTTTTGTACTTTAACAGTGTTTAAAGTGATGTCTAAAACTGTACCATCGGCATTATGAGAGGGCATCGAAATCCAGTCGCCCTTTTTAACCATTTTATTTGCCGATAGCTGAATAGAAGCAACAAATCCAAGTATTGTATCTTTGAAAACCAATAGAAGAATTGCGGCCATAGCTCCCAATCCTGTTACTAATTTACCAATGGACTGATCTAGTCCTATCGATATAATTAATAGTCCGGCAATAAAATATGTGAAGATTTTAATCAATTGGAAATAACCCTTTACTGGACGATTACGCCATAATGGTAAGTTTTCCAATACTTCATTAAGAGAGTCTAAAATATTGATTACAACAAATGTAATTATTATGATGATTATTATCTCAATAATGTTTGTTGTAAATGTTGATAAAAGAGGATAGCTATCTTTAAGTAGGAATATAGAACTGTAGTAGATTACTAGTGTAGGAGCTAAATGAGCTAATCTGTTAAATACTTTTTTGTTTAATAGAGCATCGTCCCATTCGTTTTTTGTTTTAGCTACAATTTGTTTTATAGTGTTAAGAAAAATTTTCTTTGCTAGAAAATCTGATAAAAAGGCTAATAATCCTATTACTATAATAAGAAGTAATGTGCGAGTTAGCTTAAGGTATTCCAAAGGAATGTTAAGGTCTGTTAACCATCTTTCAATTAATGATAAAAAGTCTGAAGCCATCTTATTAGTTAGTTTTATATAAACGATAACGAAAATAGTGATTTAGTTTATCAATGAGGGCTGTTTTTAGTGAAAAATAGTTCTTATTTTGTTAACTGTACAAATTTTAATGTGATATGCGAAAAATCTCTCTTTTTTGGCTCTTCCTTTTGCTTAACTCAAGTTTGTTTTCACAATCTTTTGCAGATTATTTTTCCGAAGGTTCGCTCCGCATTAATTTTGTTATTAAACAAGCTAAACCTGTAGATTCGGTTTTTGTTAACAGTTATACTCATGATAAATATTTTTCAGCTATACATGCTATTAAATCGGAATTAGAATATAATGGTAATTACCGAGTTGTTGTTACCGATGGGGTTTCCCAAAAAATACTCTATGTAAAAGGTTTTTGTACACTCTTCGAAGAGTTTGTTACAACTTCGCAAGCTTCTACAGGTGATATGGCGTTTGAGGAGAGTGTTTCGGTTCCTTTTCCGAAGAATAGCGTGTTTATTAATATACAGGGCTTAGATACTCTTGGTAATTATCAGGATCTTTTTACCGAAAAGATTTCTCCCGAGGATATATCTGATACCAAATATTTAAAAAATAGAAAAGTTGATAAGATATTGGTTTCTGGAGATTATCAAAACTGTTTCGATTTGGTTTTTCTATCGGAAGGATACCGACAAAGGGATTATAAAAAATTTGTAAAAGATGTTAAACGTTTTTCTGATGATTTGTTTGAATTTGAACCATATAAGCAGCTTAAGTCTAAAATAAATGTTTGGGCTGTTTTTTCAGCATCTGCTGATCGTGGTATCGATGAACCACATTGGAATAAGTGGCAAGATACCAATTTGGATTTCAGTTTCGACTTTTTTGGTACCGAACGATATATAGGAACTTATAGTTACTGGAATTTCTGTTCTGAGTCGTCGTACGCTCCTGGCGATGCATATATTGCTGTAGTTAATTCGAGTCGTTATGGAGGTGGTGGTATTTACAATCATTACTCGGTTATTACATCAGATCACGAAGTGTCCGATTATGTTTTGGTGCATGAGCTTGGTCACTCATTGGCAGGTCTTGCCGATGAGTATTACGATTCTGTGGTGGCTTATAACGATTTTTTTAGTCCGAAATTTGAGCCTTGGCATCCAAATATTACCAATCTTGTTAATTTTAGTATAAAATGGGGCGACATGATAGAGTCTGATGTTCCGATCCCAACTCCCGAAAATTATAAGTATTCAAAGAAAGTTGGTGTTTTCGAAGGGGCTGGGTATTCGGCCAAGGGGTTGTATAGACCTTATCGGAACTGTATTATGCGAAGCCATTCTGCAAACTCTTTTTGTCCAGTTTGTCAGAAAGCTATTAAAGAAAAGATACTGATGTATGTCAAGTAATAGTTTTTTTTCTTTAGAGGTGTCTGTTGTTTAGAAAGCCAAATAATAATCTTTTGTTAATGATTTGTATTGTTCTGAATACTGATGACGTCCGTTGCTTTCAATTACTAAAGTAGAATTTTCGATATCTGCTTTTATGAATCCAAACTCTAGTAATATGCGCTTCGACTCCTTTTCTGGAGTCGGTTTTATATTGGTTCTTCGGGTTAAAAAAAGACCTTGCTTTTGGCACTTTTCTATTAAGCTTTCTCCTTGCAATACGGGTAGAATTACAGCTAATCGTCCATTTTCGGAAAGTAGATTAATGCAGATATTAACAAAATCGTTAAATGGGAGCGAGTCGGTGTGTCGAGCAAGTGTACGTTTGTTGCAAGAAGCTTTTAGAGAGTTCTCGAAGAATGGCGGGTTCGATACAATTAAATCGTATTTGTAATCTGTCGAAAAATCTTGAAGGCTTTTGTTAAATACTTTAATTCTCTCTTTCCATTCCGATTGTTCAACATTTTGGCAAGCGCAATTGTAGGCATCGTAATCAATGTCAATAGCATCAATTTTTGCATTGCTTCGTTGTGCAATCATAAGCGATATTAACCCTGTTCCAGTTCCAATATCTAGAATTTGGTTGGTTTGGTTTGTGTTAACCCATGCACCAAGTAAAACACCATCGGTACCAACTTTCATGGCACAATTATCCTGATTAATAGTGAACTTTTTAAATCTAAATCCTGCCATATTTATCTAAATTTTTCGAATACCCCCAATCCAAAAAGTGCAAAGTCGTACTTAACAGGATCGTTACTATCAAAATCTTTTAGTTTGTTAGTTAGTTCAATTGCTGCTTTCCAGTCGGTTTGTTGTCGTGTTAATAGATTTAATGCTCGAGCCGTTCTAGCGCAATGCACATCTAATGGTATTATTAAATCGCTGGGGTTAATATTTTTCCATAAGCCAAAATCAACACCTTCGCAATTGCTTCTAACCATCCAGCGCAAAAACATATTTAGTCGTTTTGCTGCCGATTGTTTATCTACATTAGCTAAATGTTTTTCCGATCGTTTCTCGTGATCTACCGAAATAAAAACTTCTCGAAAGTGTGAAATAGCCGATTTTATCGACTTATCAACATTGTATCCTTTGGTAAATATATTCTCTAGTCCGTGGTGGTTAGTATAAATATTATTTAACGATTGAATGAAAAAGTCTAAATCAACAGAGTTAAATGTTCTGTACTTAAAATCTTCAATCTGTTTTCTTTGCGCCGGTGAGTACGACATAACAAAATCGTAAGGCGAATTGCCCATTATATTTATAAGCTTGTTTGCCGAGGATATAATCATCTTTCTGTTTCCCCAAGCCAAAGTAGCTGCAAAAAATGCTGCTATCTCAATATCTTCTTTGCTGGTAAACTGTTTTGGTATTTGAATAGGGTCAGTGTCAATAAAATGACTCTGGCAAAATTCGTCGTATTTATGGTCTAAAAGATCTTTTACACCATCTGTTTCTTGTTTATTCATAGTTAATTATTCTTCCGTCTTTCATCTCTAATGTTCTGTCCGACATTTTAGCCAGATCAAAATCGTGAGTTACTATAACAAAAGTATAACCGTATTGATCACGAAGTTTAAAGAAAAGTTCGTGTAATTCTTTTTTGTTAACGCTGTCTAGGTTACCCGATGGTTCGTCGGCAAAAACAACTTTTGGGTTATTTATTAGTGCACGTGCCACTGCAACTCGCTGTTGTTCTCCACCCGACAGTTCGCTTGGTTTGTGAGTTATTCTATGCGATATATTCAGAAATTTAAAAAGTTCTAATGCTCGTTTTTCTGTCTCTTTTTTGTCTGCTCCACCAATCCATGCCGGAATGCAAACATTCTCTAAAGCTGTAAACTCGGGCAAAAGCTGATGAAATTGAAAAACAAAACCTATTTGGGTGTTTCTAAAACGAGAAAGAGCTTTCTCTGGTAACGAAAACAGATCAACTCCGTCAATTGTTACCGATCCGCTGTTTGGCGATCCTAGCGATCCTAATATCTGTAGTAATGTTGTTTTGCCTGCTCCGCTTGTTCCAACCAGTGTTACAACTTCGCCAGCAGTTATTTCTAAATCTACATCTTTTAGAACTTGAAGCTCTCCGTAGTTTTTATTAATCCCTTTTGCTTGTATTATCATTTGATTTGTCTTCAGCTTTATCTTTTTTAGAAATAGGCTTTTCTACATTCTTATTACTGTTAATAGAATCGGCCGCGTCGTTAATTTCTCGTTTTATTTCGTCGGTGGCATTTTTAAATTCGGCTACACCTTTACCCAGCATTCTGGCTAGTTCGGGTATTCTTTTAACACCAAAAAGGAGAATTAAGGCTAGTATTATAAATATAATCTCGTTTCCTCCTAGTGATAATAAAAAAGGGTTCATATCTGTATAATGTTTTGTCTGTAATAGATATAGTATTATCAATATGCAAATATATGAAAGTATTATCGAATACCTAAAGCTGCCGAAATATTAATAAAGTAAAATAAATTAGGTGTACCCCTTAAAAACACAAGGGGGTGCTTTGTGAAAAACATATAAAAATTAATAATGCCCCTCTAAAAATTGGCGACAACAAAAATTAAATGTAGTTTTGTGGCGTTGATAATAAAAAATAATATGGCAACACTACGATTTAATTCATTAAAGGAAGCTTCTTCACGAAAAGCTGTAAAAATTGAAAAGGAGCCGAATAGGCATTCCGAGTTGTATTGTGTAAATGTTTTCGATAGAGAGAAAATGCGCAAGTATATCTCTAAGGAGGCGTTTCAAGGAGTTGTTAACTCTATTGACGATGGAACACGAATTGATCGTAAAATTGCTGCGCAGGTAGCCAATGGTATGAAACTTTGGGCTATAGAGAATGGGGCAACTCATTATACTCATTGGTTTCATCCTTTAACAGGATCAACAGCCGAAAAGCACGATGGTTTTTTCGACTTAACCGACGATAAAGCAAACTCTTTCGAAGACTTCAGTGCCGAGCTGTTAATTCAGCAAGAGCCCGATGCATCTAGTTTTCCTAATGGTGGTATTAGAAACACTTTCGAAGCACGTGGATACACTGCTTGGGATCCGTCGTCGCCAGCGTTTATTTTAGATCGCACACTTTGTATTCCTACAATATTTGTTTCGTATACGGGCGAGGCTTTAGATTATAAAACACCTCTTATTAAATCGCTTTCTGTGTTAGATAAGGCAGCTGTTGATATATGTGGTTATTTCGATAAAAATGTAACAAAGGTTATTTCAAATGTAGGATGGGAGCAAGAGTATTTTCTTATCGATAGGGCAATTTTTAATGCTCGTCCCGATTTGGCTCTTACAAAACGAACCTTAATTGGTCATGCCTCGGCAAAAGATCAGCAGTTAGACGACCATTACTTTGGTGCTATCCCCGAGCGTGTTCTTTCGTTTATGAAAGAATTGGAGATAGAGTCGATTAAATTGGGTATACCATTAAAAACCCGACATAACGAAGTTGCTCCTAGTCAGTTTGAGTGTGCTCCAATTTTCGAAGAGGCAAATCTGGCTGTCGACCATAATCAGCTTTTAATGTCGTTAATGAAAACCATTGGCCGAAAGCACGATTTGGAGGTTTTGCTTCACGAAAAACCTTATAAAGGAATTAATGGTTCGGGTAAACACAATAACTGGTCGTTGGCAACAAATACAGGTGTAAATTTATTGTCGCCTGGAAAAACGCCTAAGAACAATCTTCAGTTTTTAACATTCTTGGTAAATACCATTAAGGCTGTTGACGAGTATAACGATTTGCTTAGAGCTAGTATTTTAACAGAGAGTAATCAGTATAGATTAGGAGGCAACGAAGCTCCTCCGGCAATAATGTCTGTTTTTATTGGCGAAAAACTTACCGAGGTTCTTAACGAAATAGAGGAGAAAGTTTCCGACAAGAAGATGACTCCCGACGAGAAAACAGAGCTTAAGCTCGATATTATTGGTAAAATTCCGGAGATACTTTTAGATAATACCGACAGAAACAGAACATCGCCATTTGCTTTTACTGGAAACCGATTTGAGTTTAGAGCGGTTGGTTCGTCGGCAAACTGTTCTTCGGCTTTAATAGCTTTAAATAGTGCCGTTACAAAACAGCTTATAGATTTTAAGGCTGAGGTTGATAAAATTTTAGATAAGCATTCGGAACTTAAAAAAGATGAAGCTATTTTCCGTGTGTTACGCGAATATATTATTTCGTCTAAAAAAGTTCGTTTCGAAGGGAATGGATATAGCCAAGAGTGGGCCGATGAGGCTAAAAAGCGTGGCTTGTCGAATATTGTCGATGTTCCAACAGCAACATCTGCTTTCTTACACGATAAAACAGTTAAGCTTTTTGAGGAGACTAAAATTCTTACTAAGCGCGAGCTTGAAGCCAGATACGAAATTCGTTTGGAGACTTTTATGAAGAAAATTCAGATTGAATCGAGAGTGCTAGCCGATTTGGCAATAAACCATTTTATTCCAACGGCAATAAAATATCAAAACACTTTAGCTCAGAACGTATCTAGCCTTACTGCTTTGCAAATTGACGATATAACCGAAAGTGTTAAGCCGCAAATAGAGTCGATAAAGAAAATCGGAAAACATATATCTGTTATCAGAAAAGAGGTAAAAGAGATGGTTGAAAAACGTAAAGAGGCTAACAGAATAGAGTCTATCGAAAAGAAGTCTCAGATATATTCGGCCGATATAAAACCTTATTTAGAATCAATAAGATATCAGATAGATAAGCTAGAGCTAATAATAGACGACGAAATATGGCCACTCCCAAAATATAGGGAGATGCTGTTCTCATTATAAAGAATCTCTCATCCGTAACTATTTTTAAAAAAAATGGTTATTTTTACGCCAGACACGACATTTTCGTGTCTGGTTTTTTAGTATTTAACACAATCAAAAACATAAATAAATGTTCTCTCGAAAAATTATTACCGTAATTTTAACTCTATTTATTGCATTATCAATAAATGCTCAATCGGCTAAATATAAACGTGCCGAAGCTACTTTTAGAGCTGGTGGATATAACGAAGCAGCAGCTTTATATAAAGAATCGTATACTCATCCTAGTAACGACAATACTAAAAAAGCCGAGATTCTTTTTAAAATAGGAGAGTGCTATCGTTTGATTAGTGAGCCTAAAAAAGCAGTTAACTCGTATAAAAAAGCTATTAGCAAAAAATATAGCGATCCTATTGTATATCTTTATTATGGCGACTGTCTTTTGCAGTTAAGCGATTACGAAACCGCTAATTTGGCTTACGAAAAATATAATTCGTTGCGTCCTTCCGATAAAAGAGGTCAACTAGGGCTTAAACAATGTGAATTAGCAGAATTGTGGAGTCAGAATCCGTCGGGATATCTTGTCGAAAATGTTCGTCCGTGGAACTCTAAGCAGAGCGATTTCTCGCCTGCATTTTTAAATAGCGATTACACAAAAATTATATTTACATCGTCGCGCGATGGTGCTATGGGTAAAAAAGTATCGAACGTAACAGGCGAAAAATTCACCGATATTTTTCAGGTAGAGTTGCAAAGAAGCCAAAAATGGACTAAGCCAGAAGTTTTACCCGAAGGTGTTAACTCCGAATTCGACGAAGGGTCTACAGCTATTACCCCCGATGGTAAAGAGATGTATTTCACTCGCTGTATAACAAAGAAGAAAGGTAAGTTTGGCTGTCGTATTTATTCGGTAAAATATAGCGACGACGAGTGGTTAACTCCAACTAACCTTAAGTTAGCCGAAGACTCGTCTATTGTTGCTCATCCTTCTATTTCGCCCGATGGTTTAACAATGTTTTTTACTGCCGATATTCCTGGTGGATATGGTGGAAAAGATATTTGGAAGGTTACTCGTGCTACCGAATCGGGCGATTGGGGCAAGCCCGAAAATCTTGGAAAAGATATTAACACTGCCGGAAACGAAATGTATCCGTTTATTCGCGATAATAGTGAGTTCTATTTTTCGTCAGATAGTCACGAAGGAATGGGAGGTTTAGATATTTTCCGTGCAAAGAAAACCGATGCTGGTTATTTGGTTGAGAATATGCGTTACCCATTAAATTCGTCGTTTGACGATTTTGGTATTGTTTTCGAAAGCGAGAACGAGACCGGATATTTCTCTTCTAACAGAGTTGGTGGCGTTGGTTCCGACGATATTTACAGATTTCATTTACCTCCTATGCGATTGGCTATTGCTGGTACTATTACAGATGTTGACACTAAAGAGCCTTTGGCAAAAGCCGATGTTAAGCTTATTGGTAACGATGGTTCGTTATTAACAACAACAACTACCGAAAAAGGTAACTTTAAATTCTCGCTTCGCCGAAATACTCAATATGTTGTTGTTTCGTCGTTAGACAATTATTTAAATGGTAAGGCAAAAGCAAATACTATGGATGCCGACGAGAGTAAAACTATTGAAGTTGCATTAACAATGAAATCGTACGAAAAGCCTATCGAGATTCCTAATATTTTATACGACTTTGATAAGTGGGATTTAAGAGCCGAGTCGACTTCGGAATTAGATAAACTTGTTGAAATATTAAACGATAACCCTAATATTATTATTGAGCTTGGTGCACATACCGACTTCCGTGGCGACGAGAATCATAATAATAAGTTATCGCATCAGCGTGCCGAATCGGTAGTTAATTATCTTGTTAATAAAGGTATTTCAAAGGCTCGTTTGCGCTCTAGAGGATACGGTTCGTCTAACTCAAAAGAGGTTGATAAAACAATAGCCGATAAATTTAACTTCTTACGCGAAGGTTCGTTACTTACAAAAGAGTATATAAATAGTTTGCAAAACGAAGCTCAGAAAGAAATTGCTCATCAGATAAACCGTCGAACAGAGTTTAAAGTTATTTCGGCCGATTATCAAGAGGTGAAATCTAACCGAAGTAATATACCTGGTCAGCGTAACGAATAGGAAAATTAATAATATAAAAAGCACCACTTAGGTGCTTTTTTTTTGCTCTTTTAGTTGAATGCTTTTGTGTAAATAAATTAATCTTTAAGCAGAGGCTTTTGGTTATAGTGTTATTCTCATAAAACCGCTGAAAGCCCCGAATCTATTAGTCCATATTCAATCCGAAGGGGGTAAAACCCTATCCGAAGGGGGTAAAACTCTATCCGGATGGGTTAAAACCTTATCCGATTGGGCTAAAACCTTATCCTAAGGGTTCGTAATTTTATTTTGTAGGTTAAAAACTCTAATAAACAATTTATAATAAAAAGCTATTCGAAAAATAAAAGCTGTTAACTGGCCATATTTAAAACAGATAAAAAGGCCAAAGTGGTTCTTTTTTTATTTTTATCGAAAAAAAAGAGCCATTAAAGGGAGTTTAATTTTCGGATAATGAAATGGAAGTGTATTTTTGCAAAAAAAACCGCCATGAGTTCTGATTCAAGATATATGAAAAGAGGTGTTTCGGCCTCTAAAGAAGATGTTCATAACGCAATTAAAAACCTTGACAAAGGTCTTTACCCAAAAGCATTTTGTAAGATAATCCCAGATATTCTTGGTGGCGACACCGATTACTGTAATATTATGCATGCCGATGGTGCAGGAACAAAATCGTCGTTGGCATATATGTATTGGAAAGAAACGGGCGATTTATCTGTTTGGAAAGGCATTGCACAAGATGCCCTTATTATGAATATCGACGACCTATTGTGCGTTGGTGCTGTTGATAATATTCTTGTTTCGTCGACAATTGGACGTAACAAAAATGTTATTCCTGGCGAAGTTATCTCGGCTATTATTAACGGAACCGAAGAGTTACTTGCTGGTTTAAGAGAGCTAGGTATTGATATTTTCCTTACTGGTGGCGAGACTGCCGACGTTGGCGACTTGGTTAGAACAATTATTGTTGATTCTACTGTTACCGCTCGTATGAAGCGCGAAGATGTTATTACAAACGAGAAGATTGCCGCTGGCGATGTTATTATTGGATTAGAATCGTTTGGACAGGCTACATACGAAACCGAATATAATGGTGGAATGGGTAGTAATGGATTAACATCGGCTCGCCACGATGTGTTTAGTAAATATTTGGCGCAAAAATATCCCGAGAGTTTCGACTCAACTGTTCCCGAAGATTTAGTTTACAGTGGAGGATATAAATTAACCGATAAAATTGATAACCTTAATATTGATGCTGGTAAACTAGTTTTATCGCCAACAAGAACTTACGCGCCTGTTATTAAGCCAATTTTAGATAAATATCGTGATCAAATTCACGGACTTGTTCACTGCTCGGGCGGTGCACAGACAAAAATTCTGCATTTTATCGATAATCTACATATTATTAAAGACAACTTATTTGACACGCCACCGCTTTTCGATATCATTCAAAAAGAATCGAAAACCGACTGGGCCGAGATGTATAAAGTTTTTAATATGGGTCACCGTATGGAGATTTACGCTCCTAAAGAGATTGCTGAAGATATTATAGAAATATCGAAAAGCTTTAATATTGATGCTAAAATTGTTGGAAGGGTTGAGTCGTCGGAGACAAAAAAACTTACAATATCAAGTAAGTATGGTGTTTTTGAATACTAAACAACATTTTGTAGCTATCTTTGCACACTAAATTCAATTTTTTAATCACGATGAGTAGTAGAACTAGCATATTAGAAAAATTAGAGGCTATAAAAATTCGCTTCGACGAAGTTGCTGAAGCAATTACCGATCCAGATGTAATTGCCGATATGAAGCGCTTTATCAAGCTAAACAAGGAATATAGAGACCTTGAGCCTATTATGGAAGCGCTAAAAGAGTATAAATTAACTTTGTCGAATCTAGATGATGCTAAAGAGATTTTAGCAAACGAAACAGACGAAGAGATGCGCGAAATGGCAAAAATGGAGCTTGAAGAGATTCAAGAAAAATTGCCAGAGATGGAAGAGAATATTAAATTCTTATTTATACCAGCCGATCCGGAAGACGCTAAAAATACTGTACTAGAGATTCGTGCAGGAACAGGAGGCGATGAGGCTTGTCTGTTTGCAGGCGATTTATACCGCATGTACACTAAATTCTGCGAATCGAAAAAATGGAAAGTTGACGTAACATCTTTCACCGAAGGAACATCGGGTGGTTACAAAGAGGTTGTTATGAACGTTACTGGCGATGGTGTTTACGGAGTATTAAAATACGAATCGGGAGTACACCGTGTTCAGCGTGTGCCACAAACCGAAACACAAGGCCGTGTTCATACATCGGCAGCTACAGTAGCAGCTTTACCAGAAGCCGAAGAGTTTGATATTGAACTTAATGTATCGGATATTCGTAAAGATACTTACTGTTCGTCGGGACCTGGTGGACAGTCGGTAAATACAACTTATTCGGCTATTCGTTTAACACACATACCATCGGGAATTGTTGTTACTTGTCAGGATCAGAAATCGCAGCTTAAAAACCTCGATAAGGCAATGAAAGAGCTTCGTACTCGTCTGTACAATATGGAACACCAAAAGTATTTAGACGAAATTTCGTCGCGCAGAAAAACTTTGGTTTCAACAGGCGACCGCTCGGCAAAAATTAGAACGTATAACTATCCACAAGGACGTGTTACCGACCACCGTATAAATCTTACTTTATATAACCTTTCGGCTGTTTTAGATGGCGATATTGAAGAGATTATTTCGAAACTTCAGATGGCGGAAAATGCAGAAAGACTTAAAGAGAGCGATTTGTAATATTTTGTAGCTATGACTAGAGACGAACTTTTTGAAAATATTAAGCGCAAAAAAAGTTATTTGTGTGTTGGTTTAGATAGCGATATCAAAAAAATACCTGCTCATTTGTTAACTACCGAAGATCCTATCTTTGAATTTAACAAGGCAATTATTGATGCAACACATAAGTATACTGTAGCTTATAAACCAAATATTGCTTTTTACGAGGCTCATGGAATTAGTGGTTGGAAAAGTTTAGAGAAGACTATTAATTACATTAACAGTAATTATTCTGATGTTTTTACAATAGCCGATGCTAAGCGTGGCGATATTGGTAATACTTCGTTAATGTATGCTCGTGCTTTTTTCGATGCAATGAATTTCGACTCTATTACTGTTGCTCCGTATATGGGCGAAGATTCGGTTACCCCTTTTCTTCAGCACCCAAATAAATGGGCAATAGTATTAGCATTAACTTCAAACAAAGGCGCTTTCGATTTTCAGTTTACCGAAGATAAAGAGAGCGAGACATTGTATCAGAAGGTGTTGAAAACTACAAGTAAATGGGGCTCGGCCGATAATATGATGTATGTTGTTGGTGCTACTAAAGCCGATATGCTTAAAGATATTAGAAATATTATTCCAGATCATTTTCTGCTTGTTCCGGGCGTTGGTGCCCAAGGAGGAAGTTTGCAAGAGGTAACCGAAAATGGTATAAATAGCAAGTGTGGATTGCTTATAAACTCGTCGAGAGCTATTATATACAACTCCGACAAAGAAGATTTTGCCGAAATGGCAAATAAAGCAGCGCATGAGCTTCAGCAAGAGATGGAACACCTACTTAAAAAACACAATATAATTTAGATTTTAAAAGAGACTGTATTTTTGTGACAGTCTCTTTTTTTTGTCTTTATGGAGATGTTTAATCAGTAACTAAATTGTTGATAACTTCCGAATGCTATTCTAGTATTGTAGTTGTTGAGTTATGTGTTTATCATCGTTGCCTGTTATGTTTAAAACTTTTTACTATAGTGAAGCACTGTTTTAAAAATGTACTACCTTGTTTTTTAATTTTATAAAAGGCAAATAATTGTGATTATCGACTCTCAAAAAATAAGGATTGCTATTAAATCAATTGTAAACAGATTGACTGGCAAAACGAATGTCCATTTTTTGCATATTGGTAAAACTGGCGGAACTGCAATTAAAGAAGCTTTATTAGATATGGTACCTAAAAAACACTTCATTTTCCTTCATAAGCATAATGTATCATTACAAGATATACCAAATGGCGATAAAATATTTTTTGTTCTCAGAGACCCTATCACTCGATTTGTAAGCGGTTTTAATTCGCGACAGCGACAAGGGCAGCCTCGCTATTTTTATCCTTGGAGCGATAATGAAAAGATTGCTTTTGCAAATTTTACAACAGCCAACACTCTTGCAGAGTCGTTAAATAGTTCCAATGCAGATATAAAGTATAAGGCTGAATGTGCTATGAGAAGTATTACTCATGTAAAAAGTTCGTTCTACAATTGGGTTATTAGCGATGAGTATTTTGCACAGCGTAAAAATGATATTTTGTTTGTAGGTTTTCAAGAGAGGTTAGATTTGGATTTTGATAAGTTGAAAACAGCTTTGAATTTGCCTTCGTTGGTTGGCTTGCCTTCTGATTCCATAAAAAAACATTCCTCTTTAGATAGTCAAGATGTGTTTCTTTCTGAATTAGCAATTGATAATCTTACTAAATGGTATAAAAAAGATATAGACTTTTACAATTACTGCAAAAGTCTATATAAATAATAAATTTTCAGACTGTTATTCTATAGCAAATCGTGCTTCAACAGTGTATTTAAGAGTAATCTTTTTAAACTCTATTTCTGGAAAATTAGCTTCCTCAGCCGATGCCACTCCTCGTTTTTGGTACGACATCATAACAGGTTGGTAGTAGTTGTCTCTTTCAATTACACGAAGAGGTTTTCCTGCTTTGCAGTTAATTGCTTCAAGCAACAACTTGGCCTTTGCTTGTGCCGATTTTATTGCTTCTACCTTTAATTCAAGCTTAAATTTTTCTAATTGGCTATGGTCAACACGTTGTAATCTAACTTGGGCAATTCCCTGTTTATTAAGCTCGCGTATTATCAAAGCCGTCTCTTTAGCGGTCGAAACTTTTAGTTGATAACTTTTTTTCGATTGAATTTTGTTAGACCAAAAGCCTTCGTCTAATTCGCTGTATGCGTCAATAACAGTAAGGTTTTTTAGGTCGATACCCTGATCCGAAACAGCTTTTTGTAATTTTTTCTCTAAAACAGTTAATGTCTGTTTCGACTTTTCTTCGTCTATTGTAATAGATAAATAGATTTCATCGGGCAAGATCTCTTTTTCAGCCACTCCTGTAACTTCAATGTAAGGATCTTCTTGATAATTTATCTGTGCAAAAGCTGAACTTAAACTGCATAATGCAAAAACAATAAATAATGCGATATTCTTTCTCATAATTGTAGTATTAATTTATTCTGAAGTAGTATAAAAATAGTGCCAAATATTTTAGTTAAAGCAGAAATTAACAAAAATTAGTGGTTTTACCTTTATTTATGGGTAACAAAAAAGCCGTTGCAAATAATTACAACGGCTTTAAAAAATATATTTAGAAAATTATTTCTTTCCTGGGTAAGCTTTAAGAGCTGCTGCAAATGTTTCAACAGCATTCTTTAAATCTTCTTTTTTAAGAACGTAAGCAATACGAACTTGTTGTTTTCCTAACTCAGGGTTAGCGTAGAAACCAGAAGCAGGAGCAACCATAACAGTTTGTCCTTTATACTCGAAATCAGAAAGCATCCACTGAGCGAAGTAGTCAGCATCGTCAACCGGAATTTGAACAACAGTGTAGAAAGCACCTTTTGGTTTTGGACAATAAACACCTTCAATTTTGTTTAACTCTTCAACCATAAAGTTTCTGCGGTCGATATATTCGTTATAAACCTCTTCGAAATACTCTTTAGGAGTGTTTAAAGCAGCCTCGCCAGCAATTTGTCCGTAGCTAGGTGGACAAAGACGTGCCTGAGCAAATTTCATTGCAGTATTGTAAACCTCTTTGTTACGAGTAATAAGAGCACCGATTCTTACACCACACATACTGTAACGTTTAGAAACAGAGTCCATAAGAATTACGTTTTGCTCAATTCCTTCAAGATTCATAGCAGAGAAATGCTCGTGTCCATCGTAACAGAATTCTCTGTAAACCTCGTCGGCATATAAATAAAGATCGTGCTTAAGAACAATCTGACGAAGAGATTCTAACTCCTCTTTAGAGTATAAATATCCTGTTGGGTTGTTTGGGTTAACAAGAACGATACCTTTTGTGCGTGGAGTGATAGCCTTTTCAAACTCCTCAATTGAAGGAAGAGCAAAATCTGTATCAATGCTAGAGTAAATAGTTTTTACTTTAACACCTGCCGCTGCAGCAAAACCGTTGTAGTTAGCGTAGAATGGCTCAGGAATAATAATTTCATCACCTTCGTCCAAAGTACTCATTAGAGCAAATGTGATAGCTTCCGATCCACCAGTAGTAATCAAAATCTGATCAGATGTTATGTCAATACCAACACTTTTGTAATATTCGGCAAGACCTTTTCTGTACGACTCGTTACCAGCAGAGTGACTATACTCAAGTACATCAACGTCCCAATTTTTTACAGCTTCTAAAGCTACCTTTGGAGTAACGATGTCTGGCTGACCAATATTTAGGTGATAAACTTTTTTACCTTGTCTCTTAGCCTCTTCGGCAAAAGGAACTAATTTTCTGATTGGAGAGCTTGGCATGTTAGCTCCTTTTTGTGATATCTTTGGCATCTCTTATTATGTTTTGTTTTTTAAACAATTGTTTGTGCAAAAATAATGTTAATTGATTAAGAAAGAAACATGTTTTTAAATAATATTATGTTGAATAATAGCCTTAATAATTAACAAACTGAAATTGTTTTTTGTCTATTTCTTGAAAGTTGTTACTTCTTGAAATAGTTTGCTTAATAAAATGTTTAAATCAAACGATTTGGATTAAAAACGATAGGTTTTATAAAATAATATTTTGTTGAAAATTAATTCTTAAAAGCTATTTTTGCAGCTCTTCAGTTTGTGCTATCTAATTAGTATAGACTGAACACCTTGATTTTTAAAATTTAATAGATCTCTACAATACCCTATTACACCTAACTAATAATTTTAGTTAGTAAATAAATGTTTTACCTGATATTATAACTTGTTTTATAGACTAATATATCTTTTAAAATTCAATGTTTAAGGTTTGAGTTTGTTCGTTTAAATGACACTGTCTTTATTTAGTACACTGCCATGTTTTATTGTGTACTAAAATCAAGCATAAACAATCAATGTATCCCCCTTATTTTAATATGAAGCATTTAAGTTTGTAATTATTAATGGTTTGAGTCTAATGGCATCTAAATTGTTAACAGAATAACAGCATAAAACTAATAATTAAAATGGCACGCTTTACACTACCTAGGGACATATATTATGGAGTCAATAGTTTACAGACTCTTAAGACCATTAAAGGTAAAAAGGCTATTATTATTACTCGAGACGACTCTTTAAAGCAAAAAGGTTTTATTAAAAACTGTATTGACTATTTAGAAGAGGCGGGAATAGAGACTAGTCTGTTCGAAGGAATAGAACCAGACCCTTCTGTTGATACAGTTAATAAGGGTGCTGCTGCTATGCTTAGTTTTGAGCCCGATTGGATAATAGCTATTGGTGGTGGTGCTACTATGGATGCTGCAAAAGCAATGTGGATATTTTATGAGTATCCAAATATTTCGATAACAGATATTAAAGACCCTTTTGCAATTCCTGAATTACGAACAAAAGCAAAATTTATTGCTATTCCTACTACTAGTGGAACAGCATCGGAGGTTTCTGCTTTTTCAATCATTACAGATTACGATACTAAAATAAGGTATCCTCTTACTGATTATGAAATAACTCCAGATATTGCAATTTTAGATCCTGCATTAGCTCAGTTAATGACACCCGAAACTGCAGCATACACAGGAATGGATGCTTTTACTCACGCTCTTGAAGCTTATGTGGCAGCTCTTTCAACGCCAATTACTGATACTTTGGCGCTAAAAGCTATGCAAATGATTAACGATAATCTTGTTAACTCATATAAAAAAGATAAAAAAGCAAGAGAAGACATGCATATTGCTCAATGTATGGCAGGAATGGCTTTCTCAAATGCTCTTTTGGGAATTGTTCATAGTATGTCGCACAAAACAAGTGGTGTGTTGAATGTTCATCATGGTTTTGCTAATGCTATTTATTTGCCTTATGTGATTGATTATAACAAATCTGTTTGTGGTAGTAAATATGCCGAGGTGGCAAATCAACTTGGTCTTGAAGGGAAAACTGAAGATCAACTTATTTCTTCGTTAAAGCGAAGATTGAATGAAATAAATAAAAGTTTGAATATTCCTTTAAATCTTAAAGATTTAGGAGTTGACGAGAAGTTTTTCTTTGATAATCTAGACAAGATTGCTGAAAATGCTGAGTCGGATGCATGTACAGGTGCAAATCCAAGAAGAACAACTAATAATGAATTTAAAAAACTGTTTACCTCAATATATTATGGTAACGAAGTGGACTATTAATGATTGTAAAATTTTGACATAAATAGTACAAAAAAAGAAGGGAAGCTATCTCTTATTGCAAACTAGTTACGCTTCCCTTCTTAACCATTTCATTGTAAATGAAACAACGTTACAAAGGTAAAAGAAATAAAGGACAAAAAAAGAGAGAAAATGTTCGAAATTAAAAAACACAGAGTTCTTGCATCTGGTATTTCATTATATCAGGTTTACGCTCCTAGAGTTGCTAAGTCGGCTTTGCCAGGGCAATTTGTTATTGTTAGAACACACGAAGAGGGAGAGAGAATTCCTTTAACTGTAGCCGATTACAATGCCGAAAAAGGTACGGTAACAATTGTAATTCAGGCAGTAGGTAAAGCTACACACCGTATTGTTGATTTAAAAGAAGGTGATAGTTTCCTTGATTTTGCTGGTCCTTTAGGGCATCCAACAGAACTTATTGACGAGAAAATTGAGGATCTTAAAGATCTGAAAATTCTTTTTGTTGGTGGTGGTGTTGGTGCTGCGCCTATTTACCCTCAGGTAAAATGGTTAGCCGATAAAGGCATTAAAGCGGACATGATTCTTGGAGCACGTTCTGAAGAGCAACTTATTATTGTTGACGAACTTAAAGAGGTAACAAACAATCTTCACTTATGTACAAACGACGGATCGGTTGGTCGTCAGGGATTTGTTACAGACGTGATGAAAGATCTTCGCGAGAAGAACGAGTTTAATTACGATCTAATTATTGTTATTGGACCAATGATAATGATGAAATCTGTTTCTGAACTTACTGCAGAATATGGCATTAAAACTATTGCTTCGTTAAATACCTTAATGGTTGACGGAACAGGAATGTGTGGTGCTTGTAGAGTAAGTATTGGTGGTAAAACTAAATTTGCTTGTGTTGATGGCCCTGAGTTTAACGCTCACGAGGTTAATTTCGACGAGGCTATGCGTCGCCAATTAATGTTTAAATCGGAAGAGGGACAGGCGTTAATTAAGTTACAAAAAGAGAAAGAAGGACATAAATGTTCTTGTAAAGGATAAGCAAAGATGAGTAAGATAGATAGATTCACTGCAATACCTGTAAGAAACCAAGATGCCGATGTGCGTAACAAAAATTTCGAAGAGGTTTGTTTAGGATATAATATTGAAGAAGCAACGGCTGAAGCTAGCAGATGTTTGGAATGTAAAAAACCATCGTGTGTTGCTGGATGTCCTGTTTCTATTAACATTCCTGGTTTTATCGGTCAGATAAAGCAAGGTAATTTAGAGAAAGCTGGCGAGATTCTTTTCGACGGTTCTACTCTTCCTGCAATTTGCGGACGTGTTTGTCCTCAAGAGAGTCAGTGCGAAGGTGTTTGTGTGCTTAATAAAAAAGGCGACTCGGTTAGCATTGGTAAATTAGAGCGTTTTGTGGCCGACTATGTTAACGAAAACAAAACATTAAAAGTTGTTAAGAAACCTGCTAATGGTCACAAAGTAGCTATTGTTGGTAGTGGTCCTGCTGGTCTTTCGTGTGCTGGCGAGCTTGCTAAAGCTGGTTACGATGTTACTATTTTCGAGGCTTTACATAAAGCTGGTGGTGTTCTTGAATATGGTATTCCAGAATTCCGTCTTCCTAAAGAGAGAGTTGTTAAAAAAGAGATTGATAACATTCGCAATTTAGGTGTTAAGATTGAGACTGACGTTATTATTGGTCGTACGGTAACTGTTGCAAAACTTCTTACCGAAGAAGGTTTCAAAGCTGTTTATCTTGCTTCTGGTGCTGGTTTGCCTAAGTTTATGGGTATTCCTGGCGAGAACTATAACGGTGTTTTCAGTGCTAACGAGGTTCTTACTCGTAGTAACCTTATGAAAGCTTTCCGCGACGAGTACGATACTCCTGTTTTTGTTGGTAAAAAAGTTGTTGTTGTTGGTGGCGGTAACGTTGCTATGGATGCAGCTCGTACTGCTCTTCGTTTTGGTGCCGAGGTACATATCGTTTATCGTCGTTCAATTGAAGAGTTACCTGCTCGTGTTGAAGAGGTTCATCACGCACAAGAAGAGGGAATTATTTTCGACGTTCTTTGTAATCCAACCGAAATTGTTGGTACAGTTAGCGGATGGGTTAAAGGAGTTAAATGTTTAAGAATGGAACTTGGCGAGCCTGATGCTTCGGGTCGTAGAAGTCCAATTCCTGTTCCTGGATCGGAATTTATTATTGAGGCCGATTCTGTTATTATGTCGTTGGGTACAAATCCAAACCCTATTATTAACAAATCTACCGAAGGTTTGAAGCTTAATAAGTGGGAATGTATTGATGCTTGCGAAGAGACTGGAAAAACATCGCTTGATGGTGTTTTTGCTGGTGGCGATGCTGTAACTGGTGCTGCTACTGTTATTTTAGCTATGGGTGCTGGTAAAAAATCGGCTGTAGCTATTGACAAATATATTTCAGAAAAGTATAACTAGTATATTTCAAGGAGTCCAAAAACTATTAATTAAAGTCATTCTGAGTAAAGACAAAGGATTATAATTAGAATAATAACCTTTAACTAGGGTTAACATGACTTTTAAATAATCTGTTTTTGGACTCCTTTTTATTAAATAATAAAGTTTCTTTTTCATTTTAATAAAGCATATTATGGACACTCAACACAAAATTACTATTTGTATGGGATCTTCTTGTTTTGCACGAGGAAACGAAAAAACGTTGGGTATTATTAAAACCTATATACAAAGGAATGGTCTTAATGCCCAGATCGATTTTAGGGGTAAGCTTTGTTCTAATATGTGTAATAAGGGGCCTGTAATATATATTAACGACACTTGTTTCGAGAGTGTTGATCCCGATTCGGTTACCGATATACTCGACTCGGTGTTTGTTAAAGGGTAATTATTAACACTAAAAAATTACATCCATGACACCATTTTTGCCTGTTTTTACAGAAAAAAACAACTGTCAGGATTGCTATAAGTGCATTAGAGAATGTTCTGTAAAGGCAATTAAAGTTGAAAAAGGAAGAGCTTCGGTGATTTCCGAGTTATGTATTTTTTGTGGTCGCTGCACCGAAGTTTGTCCAGCGGGAGCTAAAAAAGTGCGTAACGATTTATGGAAAGCACAAAAACTTGTTGCTGTAAATAGTCAAGTGGCTGTATCTATTGCTCCGTCGTATATCTCGGAGTGGAGTAATATTTCGAAAGAGAAATTGTTTACAGCAATTAAAATGTTAGGTTTTACTCACATTTCCGAAACTGCTATTGGTGCCGAAAAAGTATCTGAGTTCTCGGCTAAATATATTCAGGAATCTAACAAACATCTTTTTTTATCGTCGGCATGCCCTGCCGTTGTTGAGTTTGTTGAGAAATTCCACCCCGAGTTAATAGAAAATATAATTCCCATTTTTTCGCCATTAATGGCTCATGCTAAGATGTTAAAAGCAGAGCTTGGCAAAGAGACTCCTGTTGTTTTTATTGGTCCTTGCATTGCTAAAAAGCGCGAGTCGGACAAATATCCTCACGATGTTGATGTTGCTATTACATTTTCCGATCTGAATAATTGGTTCGAACAAGAGCAAATTATTTTAGATGAAGTTGATGCAGAGCAAAACATATCGTTGTTTCCTCACGAAGCAGGTATTGCTGCTCTTTACCCTCTTGATGGTGGAATGGCCAAGGGAATAAAGAAATGTGGTAGTATTGACGATACTACTCTTATGAACTTCTCGGGGATGCAGAATGTGAAGGAAGTTTTAAAAGATATTAACAAACAAAATATTACTAACAAGCTTTTTCTTGAGTTGTTAGCTTGTCCTGGGGGCTGTATAAATGGTCCTGGAAGCGACAGTAAATATTCGTCGGCGGTTAAGAATCTTAAAATAATTGACGAAACTCGCGGTCGCCAAAAACAGAACGATAAAAAATTACATATAGAGTATAGCGCAATTAAATGTCAGTACTTACCACAAGATGTTAATGAGCAAAAGTATACCGAAAAGCAGTATAAAGAGGCTCTTCAGATAGTTGGTAAACTGTCGGAAAAAGACGAGCTAAACTGTGGTGGTTGTGGCTACGACTCGTGCCGTGAGTTTGCTCATGCAATTCTCGAAGATCGTGCCGAACGTAGTATGTGCGCCTCGTATATGCGAAAAGTAGCCCACGATAAAGCAACTGTTTTGCTTCAGAAAATTCCTTCTGGGGTTGTTATTATCGACGATAACTTAAAAATTATTGAGTCGAATAAAAGTTTTGCTAAAATTTTAGGCGAAGAGACTCTTATGATTTGGGATGTTAACCCAGGTCTTGGAGGGGCTAATTTAACTAAGCTTGTCTCTTTTCATAAATTCTTTGCTTCGTTACTTTCGTCGGGATCGGAGAATATTGAGTGCGACGTTAAGCACAACGGAAAGCTTCTGCACATGTCTCTTTTCTCAATTCAACCACACAAAATTGTTGGTGGAATTATTCGCGACCTTACTATGCCCGAAATGCGACGCGAAGAGGTTATTAAACGATCGAAGAAGGTTATTACCGAAAACTTAAACACTGTTCAACGAATTGCTTATTTACTTGGCGAGAATGCTTCGCGTACGGAGGCTATTCTTAACTCTATTGTTGAGTCGCACAGTATCGACGAACATAATAGTAATTAAAAAACTTTATTGTAATTAATTAATATAGAGAAGAACATGGGGTCTAACACATTTATAGAGGTTGACAGTTACCAGTTTTCCAAAAACGGTACGCACGTTTGTGGCGACGTGTTCCTTTCTCGAAAAGTTAAGGACGAAAATAGGGTTATTGCTATTCTTTCCGATGGCTTAGGAAGCGGTATTAAGGCAAATGTGCTTGCTACAATGACCGCCAGCATGGCTCTTAACTTCACCATCGAAAATCAACCAATACAACGAACTGCCGAAACAATTTTTAATACTCTTCCTGTTTGTGGAACCCGAAAAATTGCATACGCTACATTCACAATTATAGATATAGACTGCGATGGCGAAACTCGTATTGTTGAGTACGGAAATCCATCGTGTATGATTTTCAGACGGGGCGAGCTTTTTCATCCCGAATGGAAACAGATTGCTATAAACCGAAAAGATACTCGCGATAAATCGATGTTTATAACTTCGTTTATTAGCGAAAAGGAAGATAGAATAATTACTTTTTCCGATGGTATAAGCCAATCGGGAATGGGAACCAAAAATATGCCCTTTGGATGGGGTATTAACGATATAAACAAATTTGCCAAAAATCAGATTCAACGTAACGAGAATATTTCGGCTAGTGCCTTAGCTAAGAATATGGTTATGCAGGCTTGGAAGAACGATTTGATGAAACCTAAAGATGACACCTCATGTGGAGTGATTTATTTTCGGAATCCTCGAAGAATGTTACTACTTTCGGGTCCGCCATATAATAGCGAAAACGACAAAAAGCTGGCAAGTATAATTGAATCTTTTCCAGGCTATAAGGTTGTTTGTGGTGGTACAACATCGCAAATTATTTCGCGCGAGCTAAATAAAGATATTCAGGTGGGGTTGTCGCCAAACATTTTGGGACTACCGCCAGAATCGAAAATGGAAGGTGTTGATTTGTTAACAGAAGGTATTTTAACCATTGGAAAAGTGAGCGAAATACTAGAAAATTACAATGGCGAAGATATTAATCAGGATAGTCCTGCTCATAAAATTGTTAAAATGTTTTTTGAGAGCGACGAGATTGATTTTTTAATAGGAACAAGAATAAATAATGCTCACCAAGATCCTAGTTTACCTGTTGAATTAGAGATTAGACGTAGTGTTGTAAAAAAGATAATAAAGCTGCTTGAAGATAAATTTTTAAAAAAAATAAATCTTGAATTTATTTAACTCTCAATGACAATGTCATTGTTAAAATCAAACATATGGAAAAGAAAATAAAAGTTAAAATCTGCATCGGGACTCTCTGCTACGTTATGGGCGGTTCTGAACTTCAACTTCTAGAAGAGCATCTTCCAGAAGAGTTAAAAAAGCGTGTGGATATTGAAGGTTCCATATGTTTAGGTTTTTGTAATAGTAATGAAGACGAAAAGCCACCGTTTGCCTCGGTTAATGGCAAATGTGTATCACGAGCGAGCATAACAAAATTAATAAATCAGATTAAAAAGGAATTAGAAGATGGGTTACACTAATGGTGCAATGCTTATTAAGCGTGAAATAACCAACCGCTTTACAAAATTATATTACGAAGGAAAGCTTGAAACAGAGATTGATAAAATTCCTCTAATAATTTCGCCTAAGATGGCAAAGAAGCCTGTTCGTTGTTGTATTTACAAAGAACGCGAAGTTGTTAATAACAGACTAATTAGTTTGTTGGGAATTCCTATTACTCCTACCATGGACGAGCTTATGCGTCCTAGCGATTACATTGAAATAGCAAAACAGCGCGAGGAGACCCCAACTTGTCGACTAAATATTATTGATGCTGCTTGTAGTTCGTGCTCAAAAGAGCAGCATGTGGTTACCAATCACTGTCGTGGTTGTGTGGCACAACCTTGTATGCTTAACTGTCCAAAAAATGCAATCTCATTTATCGACGGTAAAGCCGAAATTAATGCCGATACATGCGTAAACTGTGGTATTTGCCGTAATGTTTGCCCTTTTCATGCAATTATTAACACGCCTGTTCCTTGCGAGCAAGCTTGCCCTGTTGATGCTATCTCTAAAGATAAATATGGTATTGCCCGCCTAGACGAAGATAAGTGTATTCATTGCGGAAAATGTATTACTGCTTGTCCTTATGGTGCTGTTACACAAAAATCGCATTTGTACGATGTAATGAAATCAATAGACAATGGCAAAAAGGTTATTGCAATGCTTGCCCCTGCTGTTATTGGTCAGTATAATGTTGATTTAGAAAAAATAATTTCGGGAGTAAAAGAGCTTGGCTTTTTTGATGTTGTTGAGGTTGCTGTAGGTGCCGAGATGACTGCTGCCGAAGAGGCTCACGAGTGGAAAGAGCGAATGGAAGAAGGAGCTAAGTTTATGACAACATCGTGCTGCCCGGCTTATGTTGAGCTTGCCGAAAAGCATATTACCGATCTTAAGCCTTTTGTTTCTACAACACCTAGTCCAATGGTTTTAACCGATCGTTGGGTTAAAACAACACATCCCGATGCTATTACCGTTTTTGTTGGTCCTTGTGTTGCTAAACGTAGCGAAGCAATTAACAAGTCGGATGTTAAGTATGTTCTTAACTTCGAAGAACTTGGTGCTATGCTTATTTCGAAAGGTATAGAGCTATCTGAACAATCAACCGAGGTTGATATTGCAGGAGCTGGACCCGTTGGACGTGGTTTTGCACAAAGTGGAGGTGTTGCCGCTGCTATTAAAACAGCTATTCCAGAAGGTGTTAACGAAATTATTATTAACGGACTTGACAAGCCAAATATGCGCGCCCTTAAATCGATGGGTAAAGGAAAATGCGATGGTAATTTTGTTGAGGTTATGGTTTGTACCGATGGCTGCGTAGCTGGTCCTTCGTGTATTGCCGATATAAGAGTAGCAAAGCGTCAATTAGCAAAATACCTGAATAGGAATTAAAATATTATAGTTTTTTTTTTGACACGCAGACTTGCACTTCTTTTAAAAGAGTGTGAGTCTGCTTTTTTTTGCCCATTATTTTATATTGCCTGCCATTCGGTTGCAATTGCTTGCCACTCGGTTAAGGTTACTTGGCGCTCGGTTGAAGTTGCCGGACGCTCGGTTAAGGTTGTCTGGCGCTCGGTTGAAGTTGCTTGGCGTTTGGTTGATATTGTCGGATATATTACTATTATAAAAGGCTGTTATAGTATGTAATTATTACTGTATCAGCTTGTTTGTATGTGTGCTAGCCCTATAAAAGTGCGGCTATGCTTCTCATTATTACCCGCTATTATTTCAACAACCCTAGTTGTCGTAGAGACAAGGCACTGCCTTGTCTCTACAGCATAATTTGATATGTATTGATAGTGTACTGCCTTGTCTGTACAGTATTATTTGATATGTATTGATAATACTCCGCTTTGTCTGAACACAATTATTTTAATATTTAAATGCGAACCCTAGTTGTCGTAGAGACAAGGCACTGCCTTGTCTGTATAGGGTTAATATAAAACTTAAAATGACTGAATTTAATATTAGCAGTTGGTATTTTGTTGGTAATTAATTGTTTTTAAAGAGGGCTTTTTAATATTGCTGTGGTATTTTAGTGGGGTTGGAAGGAGAAGTAATATTTCTCACTTTATGCTAATAAAAAATAAATATTATGGCTATTGATGAATATACGTTAGAAGAAATAAGACAGGATTTTTATACAGGTTTTGATCAAAATGTTTTAATTCTAAATAATGAAAATAAGAATAAATTTTGGGAATGGTTTTGTAAGAGAGTTGTTAAATTGAATGTAACAACCTCTCCTAATACACTTTTAGTTAATGGCGATAAAAATATTGCTGGGAGATGCTTTGGAAACTCACAAATAATAGCACTAGAAGAAGGTCTCGATTATTAT
Organism: Bacteroidales bacterium; assembly: GCA_016926405.1. Lineage (GTDB taxonomy): Bacteria > Bacteroidota > Bacteroidia > Bacteroidales > UBA6680 > UBA6680. Next base: position 15,527 of record JAFGOQ010000225.1, on the reverse strand, counting down.
GAGGGATTTGTAAAACATAATGACACTTTCATTTTTCATGGATTTAATGCTGAAAACAATAAAGTTCATGATTATACTGCTTTAAGCAATGAGAGAGGATATGTTGATATAAACGGAAATTTACCGTCTGAATATTTTGGGATAAAAATTAACAAAGAGTTTATTGAAAAACATAATAAAGAGCTTATTGAAAATAATGACTTCAATATTGACCATTTACTATATAAAATGTTTGAAAGCGAAATTGATTATATAGCTTTTTTACAGAGCTAATTCAAGCTTCCTTCTTTTATCAAGCATGTTACAATAAAAACATTTGGCACGAACTGAAATAAGTTTATTAATTATATTATCCCAAACTGCAGTGGTTTTTATCGGTAGAGACGTTGCATGCAACGTCTGTACAAAGCATTGCAACGTCTCTACTGTGCAATGCAATGTTTCTTCAACATCCATCTATCAGGGTTTTCGAAAATATAATTTTTTATATTATTGTATTCTTTAGTATTACGAATAATGCGATCATAGAAACGTGGCAGCCAGTTAAAATCTGAATTAATAAGTCTTGATTCTTTTGAAACGGCCGATTTATAAGATCTTATAATTGTTGACAACGAACCATAAACAGGAGATATTTGGGACATTTTTTTGTTGATTTGTTTTGAATTGTCTTCTGGTAGAGACGTTGCATGCAACGTCTGTACAGGATTATGCAACGTCTCTGCAGGTTCATGAAACGTCTCTACTGTAGAATCTAATATTAAAATCCCATGAATATGATTAGGCATAATTATAAATGCATCTAATATAACAAATGGAAAATGTACAGGTATATTGTTCCAGAATTTATGTGCCAATAATCCAATTTCAGATAATATTACTTTACCATTAACAACATCGCCAAAAAAGCATTCCATATTCTTTGTGCAAATAGTAACAAAATATCCACCCTCATTTCTATAATCCCAGCCTGGTAACCTTGCCGATTTAACTCTATATAAATCTTTGTATCTCTCTTCAGACATATTTTGCTGTTTTAGAGGAAAAAAATAAGAAATTCTGTTATTCATTTCAAGTATTCCGTAGAGACGTTGCATGCAACGTCTGTACAGGATCATGCAACATCTGTACAGGATCATGCAACGTCTGTACAGGATTATGCAACGTCTTTACAAACAAAACCCAAAAAAAAGAGCCGACATTACTGTCGGCTCTTTTAATATATAAATGTATTTATTACATGTAATCTTCAATAGGAGCGCAAGTACAAACAAGGTTACGGTCGCCATAACCATTATCAATTTTACCAACAGCAGGCCAGAATTTATTAATTCTAATCCAATCTAATGGGTAAGCAGCTTTAGCACGGCTATAAGGGTGGTTCCACTCGTCGGCAGTAAGTTCGTCGGCAGTGTGAGGAGCCATTTTAAGAACATTGTCTTCTTGGTCGTATTTACCTGCTTCAATCTCTTCCATTTCGTCTTTAATCATAAATAGAGTATCGATAAAACGGTCAAGCTCTTGTAACGACTCACTTTCGGTAGGTTCTACCATAAGAGTTTCGTGAACAGGGAACGAAAGAGTAGGAGCGTGGAAACCGAAGTCCATCAAACGACGAGCTATATCGCCAGCTTCAATACCATACTTAGCTTTAAAACCGTGGCAGTTAACAATCATCTCGTGACCAACACGACCAGTTGCGCCAGTATAAAGAATTTCGTAACGCTCAGAGATGCGCTTAGCCATATAGTTAGCATTTAAAATAGCCATCTGAGTTGATTTACGAAGACCTTCTTCGCCTAGCATCTTAATATATGCGTAAGTAATAGGAAGAACACTTGCCGATCCGAAAGGAGCAGAAGAAACAGCCTTAACAGCTTGTTCGCTACTAATATTTACAATAGGATTGTTTGGTAAGAAAGGAACTAAATGAGCCGCAACTCCAATAGGACCAACACCAGGACCACCGCCACCGTGAGGAATAGCAAACGATTTGTGAAGGTTAAGGTGACAAACGTCGGCACCAATAAATCCAGGATTTGTAAGAGCAACCTGAGCATTCATGTTAGCACCATCCATATAAACCTGACCACCGTTGTTGTGGATAATATCCATCATCTCTTTAATATGTACTTCAAATACACCGTGAGTAGATGGGTAAGTAACCATATAAGCAGCTAAGTCATCTTTATGCTCTTCGGCCTTTTTCTTAAGGTCGTCCATATCGATGTTACCTTTATCGTCGCAGCCAACAATAACTATATCCATACCAGCCATAGCAGCCGAAGCAGGGTTAGTACCGTGAGCCGATGAAGGAATTAAACAAATATTACGCTTTTCTTGACCTATAGACTTAAGATATTCGCGAATAACTAAAAGACCAGTGTATTCGCCCGAAGCACCAGAGTTTGGCTGAACAGAAACACCAGCAAAGCCAGTAATAGTAGCTAAGTCGGCACATAACTCAGTAATAAGTTCGTTGTAACCTTCTGCTTGATTTGAAGGAACAAATGGGTGCATATTACCAAATTCGGCAAACGAAACAGGAAGCATTTCGGCAGCAGCATTAAGCTTCATAGTACACGATCCAAGAGGAATCATACTATGAGTAAGAGAAATATCTTTACGCTCAAGCTTTTTGATGTAACGCATCAACTCAGTTTCTGAGTGGTACAGACCAAAAATTTTCTCTGTTAAGATATCCGACTTACGAGCATACTTGCTGTCGAAAGCAACTTCGTTACCAATAGCATCAACTGTAAATGCAGGCTTGCCAGCAGCAATAGCAAATACTTCGATAACCTTGTTAATATCAGCTTCAATAGTTGTTTCGTCGGTACTAATTTTAACAGTGTTGTTTTTTGTATAGAAGAAATTTATCTCTCTCTCAAGAGCTAATTCCTTAATTTTTTCGATAGATACACCAGCAGGAATAGAAACTTCAAGAGTATCGAAGAAATCTTTATTGTTCTGAGTATATCCTAATTTTGTAATAGCATTGTTAATTTCAATAGCTGCGTTGTGCGAGTGCATAGCAATACGCTTAATACCTTGAGGTCCGTGGTAAACAGCGTACATACCTGCCATAGTAGCAAGTAATGCCTGAGCAGTACAGATATTTGAAGTAGCTTTTTCGCGTTTAATATGTTGCTCGCGTGTTTGAAGAGCCATACGAAGAGCTTGGTTACCATGACGGTCAACCGAAATACCGATAATACGACCTGGCATAGTACGCTTAAACTTATCTTGAGTAGCAAAATAACCAGCGTGAGGACCACCAAATCCCATAGGGATACCAAAACGTTGTGTAGTACCAACAGCAATATCGGCACCCCACTCGGCAGGAGCAGTAAGAACAGCAAGACTTAATAAATCACAAACAGCAGTAACCATCATTTCGTTATCGTGAGCCTCTTTTGTGAAAGCAGAGTAATCTCTAATTTCACCCGAAGCAGCAGGATATTGAACAATAGCACCAAAAGCTTTCGATTTATCGTAATCTTTTGTAAAGTCGGCAACAATAACCTCAATGTTAAGAGGCTCTGCACGAGTAATAATTACGTCAAGTGTTTGAGGAAAGATGTTTTCGTCGATAAAAAGAACGTTTTTGCCCTCTTTAACTGCTTTACGCGAACGAGTGTTAAACATCATAATCATAGCCTCTGCAGCACTTGTACCTTCGTCAAGAAGCGAACAGTTGGCTAACTCCATACCTGTTAACGATGACACTACCGTTTGATAATTCAACAAAGCCTCAAGACGACCTTGTGAAATTTCAGCTTGGTACGGAGTGTAAGAAGTATACCATGATGGGTTTTCGAAAATGTTACGGATAATAACTGCAGGAGAAGCTGTTCCGTAGTATCCCATACCAATAAACGACTTATACATCTTATTTTTCGATGCAATATTTTTAATCTTAGCGGCAAATTCTGCCTCGCTCAATGCTGGCGTAAGATTAAGTGGCTCTTGCAAACGAATGTTTTTAGGAATAGTTTGATCGATTAATTCATCAATCGATTTTACTCCAATAGTTTCCAACATTTGTCCAATTTCGTGATCACGTGGACCAATGTGTCTGTTGTAAAACTTATCTGTAGCCATTGTGCTTAATTATTATTTAGTAATTAAAATCTATAAAATTTTGAGTTGTAAAGTTACAAGAAATCTTTAATAGAATTTAGTATTTGTAAAAAAACATACTAGTAGCTTATAACTCTACTTTACAAATGATTATGTATAAAAAAAGCGTGTTGTATATGGTTAAATATATAACACGCTATTGGTATATTGTTTAATATTATTGCTTAATGTGTTAAAAACGGATTTGTAACCATTTCAATTCCAATTTCCGATGGGCCACCGTGTCCGGCAAATACAACATAATCGTTGCCTAACTTACAAAGTTGGTTTTTTATGCTGTCAATAATTTGGTCGTAGTCGCCGCCAGGTAAGTCTGTTCTTCCAATACTTCCTTTAAAAAGAATATCGCCAGAGAAAACAAATTTTTGCTGTTCGTTGTAAAGGCCAACGCATCCAGGAGTATGACCAGGAATATCTAAAACCTTAAGCGACGAATTACCAAAAGTAATAACCGACGAAGAGTCGATATCGATGTCGATAACAGGTGGTTCTGTTAATACAATACCGTACATTCTGCCATGTTCAACCGAAGTGGCAAGAATATGAGCATCTTTTTTCGATGCATAAACAGGAACATTGTACTTAGCCTTAAACCAAGCGTTCCCCAAAATATGGTCTACATGCGAATGTGTATTAACAATGCCAACAGGTTTAAGGTTGTTTTTGGAAATAAAATTCTCCAATTCAAGTCTCTCATCCTCTTCGTAACATCCTGGATCTATTATTATACACTCGCCCGACTCGTCGAATAACAAGTAGGTATTTTCTTGAAAAGGATTAAAAATAAAATTCTTAACAGTTATCATAATTATCTTTTATATATCATTATCTACTCCATGTAACATTGGAACAAACGAAAAGTTTCCAAAAGTAGATTTTTCTGTTGAATTAGAGCCAGTTTTTTTTATCAAAACCATAGTTTGTTGACCAATTTTACCGACAGGAGCAACAAGTTTGCCTCCAATTTTTAGTTGGTCGATAAGAGTTTGAGGAATCTCTTCAATGGCAGCTGTTATTAATATTCTATCGAAAGGAGCATATTGTGGTAATCCTAAATATCCATCGCCGAAAATAATCTTCACATTTTCACACTCCTCGAAGCGTGAGATAACCTTGTTGTATAAGCCTTTTTGTCTTTCTATAGAAAAAACATTTGCACCCATTTGCAAAAGTATAGCGGTTTGATAACCCGATCCTGTACCAATTTCTAAAACATCGCAGTTGTCGAAAACATCTAGAAGTTGTGTTTGGTAGGCTACAGTAAAAGGTTGTGATATGGTTTGTCCACAATCGATAGGAAAGGCGTTATCTTGATACGATTTTTTCACAAATCTGTAGTCCATAAATAAGTGTCTTTCAACTTTTCCAATAGCATCTAAAACTCTTTCGCAAGTAATTCCACGGCTTCTGATACCGTTTACAAGCTGAATTCGTTCAATCTCAAAATCGTTTATACTACACATATTTGTACAATTATTTATTGGTTAACTCTAAGGTTTAATATAAACAACATAATGCATTACAATATTGTTAATTAATTGTTAAAAACAAAAAAAAGTACTTTATGTAGTTTACAATGTATTATTGTATAATTGTATTGCACTAAATGCCATAATAATGAGAATAGGTATTTCTATTTCGGAAGATAAATTAACAAAAAACACTATTTCTGTTGACAAAATAGCCGAATTAACGAGTGGCTTTTTTGGTTCTAACTTAGTATTAGGTGAAAAAGGAATGTATCGTTTTCCCGATCTTCATTCTTTCATTACCGATAACGATGCGCTTTTATTTTTTGGTTCTGAAATAGATACTCATATAATAGAACAATCGTTAAAGAAGCAGAAAAACGTTCTTGTATCCGATGTCAGTAAATATTCGTTAGATGCAATTCAGAATTTTGTTAAAATAGCTCACGAATCGGAGGCCATTTTTACAACATCAAATCATTGGGAACTTTTACCAGCAAACGACTATATTAAAAATATGGTTGTTCATCCTAGGTTTATCGATTTTAAGATTAATGTTAATAAAAACTCATCTGAGATAAGTTTGCGCAAACATATTTTTAATGGAATAGATTATATTCTAACAATTGCTAATTGCGACTGCTTACGAAATACTGTTGATGTTGTTCCCGATCATAATGGGAAGCCTTATCTTATAAATGTTATTCTTAACTTCGAGAATGGAACATCGGCAAATTTGTTCTTGCTTTTAAATCAAACTCACCAAAAATCTCAGCTTAATTTATACTCGTCTAATGTTATTGTTCAAGTTGACTTTGTTTTAAATAAGTTATCAATAGAGAAGAATAATGTAAATGAAAGTACTATGATACTTAAGGAGAATAATTTTTTGGATGTATTGATGGATAAAGTTTCTGATCAGGAGAAAAAGTCTAATTATAATAACTTATTTCGATTAGAGAATTCTGTTATTCTTACAGATATTATTGAAGAGAAGATAAACCGATTTTTGTAGAATTGATTGCTACGGTAATTCATGATTTTTTAAATGATTCTTAAAATTGATGTTTCACTCAAACGTAACTACTGTAATTTTGATTACCTTGTTTTTGTAATATAAATTTTAAATAAAATGAAGAAACAGTTTGCGGTAATTTTGGCGGGTTGTGGTAGTCAAGATGGTTCGGAGATACACGAGGCTACAATGACTCTTTTAGCAATTGATTTAGCTGGTGCCCAATATTCAATATTTGCTCCCGATAAAAATCAGCATCATGTAATAAATCATATTAATGGTAAGGAGATAGATCAGGAGCGAAATGTTTTAGTTGAATCGGCAAGAATTGCTCGTGGCAAAATTGATAGTCTTGATAAATTGGATGCTTCTAAATACGATGCATTAATTATTCCAGGAGGTTATGGTGCCGCTAAAAATTTGTGCGATTATGCATTTAAGGGTCCTTTAATGGAGGTTGACACTCTTGTTGCTGAAAAAATAACCGATTTTAAAAATAGTAAAAAACCTATTGGTGCTCTGTGTATTGCTCCAATGATTATTTCTAAATTATTTCCTGGAAGTCACGTTACATTGGGACAAAATAACGAATCGGTAACTCATGCAGAAATGCTTGGTGCTGTTCACGAAAACACAAATAATGGTGAAGTAATTCACGATACCGAGAATAATATTTTTACTAATCCATGTTATATGCTTAAAGCATCGATAGGAGATATTTATAGAGGAGCGCAAAACGTTGTTAATAAGATAATGGAAACGCTTTAAACGAAAATATTTTAGTAAGAGACGTCTATTGTTTATTCGATAGACGTTTTTTTGTGTCGTGTAATAATCCTTTCTCGTATAAATCTACAAGACGTTCTATATTGGCGTCTTTTCCATCCTTGTCGTATTCGTATTTTAGCGACGAACCAAAAAGCACAGCAAGCGATTGCCAAAAGAATGCACTAAAGCCACCTTTAAACTCTTTCACAATTTCGTAAGTTGTGTTTCCTGTTTCGCGATCGACAAGTTTTATTAGCATTCTGCCTTGCGAGATAGTCATATTCTTAAGGTCTTGCTCAAATTCGGCAAATAGTTTTTTCTCGGCTACCTTAATAAATTTTTTGCGCTCTTTTTCGGTTTTTATTGCAAGATATTCTTTGTTTATATCGCTTAATATTACACCTGCTCGTTTTGCGTATGGGTAAACTTTTATAAAGTTGCGTACATTTCGGTTATAGCGCCATTGACGATAGCGTTCGAAAATTCCTTTGTTGCGAACTACATAAACAGGCTCTAAGGTGTCTACAACAATTGTATCGTTTTGCATTTTAGCTGCTATAAACGAACTTTGCTGGCCTTCGGAAACAAAGCAAGAACAAGTTATTATAGTTATTAAAAACAGTAGTCGATACATTAGTTAATATTTAATATGCACAATATAAGAAGCAAATATACATTGCTATTATTCAAAAAGTATTATTTTTATGACCAATCTAATGAATATCAGATAAACTATTGTGTTTAAATAGAGTCAAATCAAGCGAAAATTTTTCAAACTAATAATTATAACTATGGAAATTATCGAAAACAAACAAGATGTTAAATATGCTGGATTCTGGATTAGATTTGTAGCATATCTTTTAGACTATCTTATACTAAGTGCTGCTGTTTCTATTTTTATTTTACCTGCGGCTGGAGCATTAGGTTTTTCTATTGCATTACCTTATATGAATGACCATGAACCAGAAAATGTTTTATTTGCTCTTCCAGCAATATTATCGTTTATAGCTTATTGCTCGTTAATTAGTATAGCACTTTATTGGTTGTATTTTGCCTTTTTTACTTCGTCGAAGCACCAAGCTACTCCTGGTAAAATGGCTGTTGGTATTATTGTAGTTGATCATAATTTTCAGAGAATATCATTTGCCCGAGCTACAGGACGATATTTCTCGAAAATATTATCGGGAATGATTATGTCTATTGGATATATTATTGCTGCTTTTACAGATAGAAAGCAAGCCCTTCACGATTTTATTGCTGCTACATATGTGATTTACAAAAAATAATTCTGAATAATTATAGTTTTACAGCTGTCTTAATTGCAAAGGCAGCTGTTTTTGGTTAAACAAAAAACTTAATACTCCGTTGATAAGTTATGTTTGAAAAGAATAGAGTAGTGATTAAAAAAGGTGGTCCCTTAGTAATCTCTGGTAAAATTGAGATTATAGATGAAGCAACCCACAAGGTTAAAATAGTTGAGATGGTATCGCTCTGTCGGTGTGGGTTATCGGGTAATATGCCCTATTGTGATGGGGTTCATTTTAAATATAATTTTGAACAAGACTATGAGTAAAAGAGTTATTATAGAATTTGAAAAGAGCGGTTCGATAAATATTTCGGGCGAATATACATTTGTATACAATGGTGAAGAGCAAGAAAATATTACTCCTATTAAAATATGCCGTTGTCAGAAGAGTAAGAAATCTCCTTTTTGCGATGGTTCGCATTTAAAATATAGAGTACCTTTTTAATTACTATATACGAATTAAATTGCTTGTCATAGTCTTAAGCTTAATACTTTGTATTTAAAAAATATTCTTGATTATGAAATCTTGGTTGTTAACCTTAAACGAATCTTTCTTTTTAAGATTTACCATTGCTAATCCTATTGGCGATTGAAGGGAAACTGCAATGAATAATTCGTTATTAACATTAATCTTTCCTGCACTTACCGATAAAAAAAATGAACCTTTGTTTGTTTCAACTACACTTCCTAAAACTGCGTTTGTGTATATTTTTGAGTAGTCTATTCTGTTAATTGTTTGCAACAAATTTTGTGTCTCTTTTAGCTGATGGCTATTTTTTTCTTGTTCAAGATGAGCCATAGCTCGGCCTGTTTCGTGCTTGTCGCCTGCTGTGCTTTTACTCTCGCTACCTACAGCCTCTTGTGCCATTTTTATTGCGTTTTTGTATGATAGTACTCTATCTTCGATAATAGCTTTACAGGCTAGAAAAATATCTTCTTTCAGTTTTAATACGTCGGTGTTCATTGTTGGTCATTTTTCGATAAATATAGGGTATTGTTTTTTACCTTTTTGTGTTATTGATTTTATTAAAATCTTAATATCTTGTAATTAGTTACTAACTAAATTTATAATGATGAGGATTGTTAAGGTTTTACTATTTATTATTGTTGCTATTATTGCAATATTTACTGCTGTTTACGCATATTACGGAGGATTTACAAAAATTGCATTTGAGGAAGCTGAGCTTGGTGGCGAAACAATTGTTTGGGAAGAGATGATTGGTAATTATAAAAATAGTCCTGTTGTTATGGATAAGGTTTATAATTCATTATTAACCGATTTTAATATTTCGACAACGCGTGGGTTTGGTATTTATTACGATAATCCTCAGGTTGTAGATCCAGATAACTGCCGATCGGATTTAGGTTGTATTGTTGATAACATTGATTCTACAACTCTTTCTGCTATTGAGGCTAAATTTAAAGTGAATAAGTTAGAACTTCAAAAATGCGTTGTAGCTGTTTTTCCTTATAAAGGTCAGATGTCGGTTGTTGTTGGATTGACCAAAGTTTATCCTGCACTAAATAAATATCTGCAAGAGAATAATATTGCTAATGGACCAGTGATGGAAATTTACGATATCCCAAATAAAACCATTACTTATAGAATGATGATTGGAGAGTAGATTATATTGAAAGTATGAAACGTACTATGTTGACTGGCTGCGACACAATTCTTCGTTTAAATACCTTTAAGCAATATCGAAGGTCTTAAAACTTACTGAAACTTGCGTGTTTTATTTATGCTTGTTAGTAGGGAGTTTTTAGTTACTCTAAAAATACGATAGGTGTTAATTCTCTAATGATATTCCGATAACCTGTGTGTAAATAATTTTCTCATTTTCGGTTAACTCAAGAGTCTTATGTAATTTATTTCTATCTACTAATCCAATAATGGCAGTGCTTAAATTGGCTGCTGCACAATACAGATAGACATTTTGACTAATGAATGCTGTATCGGCTGTTGATGTAAACCATTTATTTTCGTCTTTCTTGAATTGAAATGTTTTTAGTTTTGAATAATCCGAAACATAAATCAATCCAACAGGAGCAGAGCGCATCATTTTTTGTTTTCCAATATTTTCTCTAATATCTTTCTCAAGAATTTTAATCAATTGGTGATTTTTTTCATCGTAAAGGTAAACTCCAGTCGATAAAGCAATATAAATTTTAATCTCTTGTGAGTTACATGCAGATGGGGCACTTCTTCTACTTTTACTTTTCTTTGTCTCATTTTGTGTAACTCCACAAGCAGCCCATAATAAATTTGAAATTTCTTGTTCAGAAAGGTTTGAATCTTTCCATTTTCTTTTTGTTCTCCGCTTTTCAATAGCTTTCATTAATGGAAAATCAAGATCTTTCTGAGGCTCAGCAAGTTTAATAATATCTGTCATAATTCATTTTTTATTGCGTTATGAAACAAAACTATATCGTTTTAAAATGTTTTTTATTAACAAACAAAAACAATTTTAAAATAAATTTTAAATTTTTACAGATTGTCAATTGGTTAAAGCATGTGGTTAACATGTTGCTAACGTAAATGTAAATAAAATGGATGCTTATAATATATAGGCATCCATTTTGTTTAAATATTACTCAATCTCTTTACGATACTGGTAAATATCTTCAATAGTAATAACTACCATTTTGTGTTTGTCTGCAAATTCAACTATTTGTGGCAGACGAGCCATTGTGCCATCGCAATTTGTTAGTTCGCATAATACGCCAGCAGGAGCAAGGCCTGCAAGTTTCATTAAATCTACTGTTCCTTCTGTGTGACCGCGTCGTTCGAAAACACCGTTGTCTTTTGCTCTAAGAGGGAATACATGTCCTGGATGAGCTAAATGACTTGCTTTTGCATCTTTAGCAATAGCTGTTTTTATTGTTGTAATTCTATCGGCAGCCGAAACACCTGTTGTAACACCATCTTTGGCCTCAATAGATACAGTAAAAGCCGTCTGATTTTTACTGTTGTTATTTTGAACCATAGGAGGCAATTCCAACTCTTGGCATTTTTCGTTTGTTAAGCAAAGACAAACAATTCCAGAGCATTCTCTAATCATTAATGCCATGTCGGCATTAGTCATTTTCTGGGCCGAGAATATAATATCGCCCTCGTTTTCTCTGTCTTCATCATCAACTAGTAAAATTCCTTTACCTGCTTGCAACTCTTTAAGAGCGTTTTCAACACGTTGGCGATAATCGATACCAAATTTTGTTATCATAATTACGTTAAATTAAAAAGCCCCGAACAGATTATAGTAATCTATTCGGGGCAGTTATAATAAATATTATATATAGCAAAAATGCTTATATGCAAATAATATCAGTCTCTTCTATCATCCGGACTATGACCGTCGGTTTTGGAATTTCACCAAATCAGTCCCAATAAATTGGGAGTCGTGGACTATAACCACCGGTAGGGAATTACACCCTGCCCCGAAGTAAACTGTGTGCAATGTAGTGTGTAAATATTTTATAATTTTAATTATTTATATGTTTTTTAGCTATCAGTAAAAATTATTTGCGAATAATTTATTGTTACTTTTACTCAACATAAATATTTAAGGTATGTCGCAATTTATTACCGTTACATCGTTTCTCCTTATTCAGGATGCCTATATGGCAAAGTCATTATTAGAGTCGGAGGGAATAAACGTTTTTTTAAAAGATGAGTTGTCAACTCAAGTAAATCCACATTATTCCAATACTTTTGATGGAGTTAAGCTTCAGGTTATTGATAGTGAAGCCGAGAGAGCTTTACAATTGTTAATAGATGCGGGTTATGTTAAAAGCAGCAATTTTGATAATAGCAGTAGTGCTATTAATATTTTTACACAGAAATTACCTTTAATTAATAAGTTGCCACTTGATATGCAACTGCCTGCTTTTATTACATTTATTTTACTTGTGATTTTAATACCAACTTTACTAATTGTAGGAATTTAAGAGATGATACTAAAAGTAATGCCAATTGGGATTAGCCGAATGGTGTATGTTTTGTTTTTCGTTGTTTTGGTGTTTGCTAAGATATTTAGTCGATCGAAGAAAGATAACAAAGAAGATGAAGAGGATTAGACTTCTTCATCTTCTTTGTTAATTTTTTTATTCAATCTTTATACCATATTTTCTTAGTAAGCCTTCAACACCTTCTAGAGCGAATTTGGCACCTTTAAGTTTATTCTCTTCGGGGTCGATAATATAATTTATTGCCGAAGAAAAATTTACACCTGACAGGTTGTTTCTTGAAAACATTGTTCTGTCCAGATCGCAATTTTTAAATACTGATTTTGTTAAATCACTGCCCGAGAACAGTCCTTCTTTAATACTGCAGTCGGCAAAAAGGGTGTTCTTAATCTTCTTATTCACAAATACAATGTAGTCTAGGCAACATTTCGAAAAACTAACCGAGAATAAAAAATCGTTACATGGGCTAAAGTCGGTACCTACAACTTTGCAGTTTATAAAAGTAACATTGTTAATAACTGTGTTTTCAAGCTTTACTGTGCTAAAATTGCAATCTTCAAAGAAACATTCGTTAAAGTCGTTGCCCGACAAGTCGCTACCCGAAAAATTACAATTTGTAAATGTGCACTGCTCAAATTCTGTTTCCGACAACGATTTAGCAGTAAAATCGACGTTTTTATATTGTTTGTTTGAGAATAATTTATCCGACATGTTTACTTTATTAGTCCTCGAAAGTACTTATTTTTTGAATTTCTTTTTCTCATTTTCGACACAACAACAAAAGATAAAAACGGAATGTGTTATTTAACACTTTTGGTTAAATAAGTAATATGTTAAACTATAAACATTTTATTATATAAAAATGGTTATGATTTGTATTTTTGCAGTTAAAATCAACCTAACCACTTAAAAAGTTGAATTTATGAGTACGCCATTAGAAATTAAAGTACAATCAGAAATAGGCGAATTAGAAGGTGTTGTATTGCATACTCCGGGTCCCGAAGTAGAGAATATGACTCCCGAAACAGCCTCTCGCGCTTTATATAGCGATATTTTGAATTTGTCAATCGCTCAGTCTGAGTATCGTCAGTTGAGCGGTGTATTAGGAAAAATTACACAAACATTTCAAGTTAACGATCTTTTAACAGATGCATTAAAAAATCCTCAGGGAAAAGAGAGTATAATTCGTAAAATCTGTAATCACGAAAAGGCTCTTCACCTTCAAGACGATTTAATGTCAACATCGGCTGAGGATTTAGCAAAGATTCTTATTCAAGGTGTTCCTTTAAAAGTTACCGATCTTACATCGTTCCTAAGTAAAGACCGTTTTGCTTTGCCTCCACTTTATAACTTCTATTTTACTCGCGATGCATCTATGTCGGTAAATAACGAAGTACTTATAGGTAAAATGGCAAATGCTGTTCGCGATCGTGAAGCAATGGTTATGGAGAGCATCTTTAACTTTGCACCTCAGTTTAAAACAACAATTTGTAATCCTTTAGATCATAAAGGATTTACCGATGGTGTTAATATTGAGGGTGGTGATGTGTTAATTGCCAGAGACGATGTTTTAGTTATTGGTAACGGATGTAGAACAACTTCAAAAGGTATCGACTTTATTTTGAGTCGTTTATTAGCACAAAACGAAGAGAAAAAACGTCATATTATTATTCAGGAGTTACCAAGTCATCCAGAGTCGTTTATCCATTTAGATATGGTTTTCACTTTCCTTGATAAAAACAAATGTATGGCCTACGAACCACTTATTCTTAAGCCAAACAAACATCAGGTTGTGCATATCGAAACTCAAAATGGTAAAGTTGTTAAAATTTACCGTGAAGAGGGACTTTTACCTGCATTAAAGAAATTAGGTTTTGATCTTGAGCCTGTTATTTGTGGAGGAACAAAAGACGAGTGGACACAAGAGCGCGAACAATGGCACAGTGGTGCTAACTTCTTTAGCGTTGGTCCGGGTAAAGTTATTGGTTACGGACGTAACGTTAATACAATTGAGGAGATGAATAAGCACGGTTTCGAGGTTCTTGAGGCTAACGATGTTATTCGTGGTACTCGTCGCCCAGAAAATTACGATAAGTATGTTATTACTCTTGATGGTAGCGAACTACCTCGCGGTGGGGGCGGTGCTCGTTGTATGACAATGCCTGTTCGTCGTAAAGATGTTAATTGGTAAGCCTTTTAACAAATAAATACAAAATACAACCTGTTATAATTCTAAGAATATGACAGCTATTTTATAATATAAGAGGGTTAATAGCCCTCTTTTTTATATTTTTACTCTTCGTAAGTTAATAACTTAAACACTCAAATACATTAAGAATAATTAAAACAGGACTTTACTACTTTGTTTTTAGTAGTAAAAATTAAATTATAAATATTATGAGACCTCTTTCAAATCCATTTGCAATAAACGACAAGAACTATCGCTGCTTTGGTTGTTCACCTAATCATACTAACGGGCTCCAAATGAAATTTTTTGAAGATGAAAATGGTGTTCTTTGTAAATGGGAGCCTAATACCGAGTTTGAAGGTTATCATAATGTTTTGCATGGAGGTATTCAGGCAACAATGCTCGACGAAATTGCTTGTTGGACAATTTATGTTAAGCAAAAAACAGCAGGGGTTACTGCCGATATGAATGTAAAATATAAGAAGCCAGTTTTTTTAGACAACGGACCAATAACAATTACCGGAAAAATATTGGAGGTGAACAGACGCCTTATAACTGTTAAGGCCGAATTGTTTGACGCTAACAATATTTTGTGTGCTGAGGCAGATGTTCGTTATTTTGTTTACCCCGAAAAAATTGCTCGCGAAAAGTATATGTATCCTGGAGTAGAGG
>JAFGOQ010000224.1 GCA_016926405.1 Bacteroidales bacterium | reverse complement strand
GACGAGCCTACTGCTTTCCTCGACTTACCTAGTAAGGTAGAAATTATGCACCTTTTACATCGTCTTGCTCGCGAGAATAACAAACTTATTCTTTTGTCAACTCACGACATGGAGCTGGCATTGCAAATGGCCGATAGGCTTTGGGTTTTAGCTGGTACAGATACTCTTTGGACGGGTAGTCCCGAAGATCTATTAATGGATAAGATTTTTACCGATTTCTTCGAACGCGACGGAATTAAATTTGATAGAAAAACGGGCGGATTCAGAGTGCAAAATAAGATAGACTATTCGGTAAATCTTAAAGGAAGAGGTTTCGAATTTGGATTAATTAAAACAGCATTAATGCGTATGTATATCGATGCTGGTGAAGAAAAAGATAGCGAATATACTATCGAGATTGAAAGAAAAGAACGTACTGTTTTTAATTTAATAAAGCAGAACAATATAATTTTTACCTCTCCTTCAATTGAGGAGATTTCACGAGTTACAGCTTCGTTCTTAAGAAAAGCAAGTTGATTAGTTTCTAGTACTTAGTTATTGGAGCTTAGTTATGAGTGGTTATAAAATAAACCATTCTTAAAATTTAATGAAACAATGAACAACAATATATTAAAGCCAATTATGTTTGTCGGTACTGGTTCCGACGTTGGTAAAAGCATTATTAATACAGCTTTTTGCCGAATCTTTGCACAAGATGGATATTCGCCAGCACCTTATAAGGCGCAGAATATGTCGCTTAATAGCTATGCTACTCCCGATGGATTAGAGATAGGACGAGCACAAGCAGTGCAGGCCGAGGCGTGTGGTGTCGACTGTTCAACCGATATGAATCCTGTTTTACTTAAGCCTTATGGTGGTAATAAGTCGCAGGTAGTGCTTAATGGTAAGCCTGTTGGAAATGTGTCGGCAATAGACTATTTCAAAAATAATAACAAAGAGCCACTTTTCGTAGAGGCAAAGGCCGCTTTCTCGCGTCTTAATAAGTTATACAATCCAATTGTAATGGAGGGAGCTGGAAGTATTTCGGAGCTAAATCTTGCCCACCGCGATATTACAAATATGCGAATAGCTCAGTATGCCGATGCTGCTGTTTATTTGGTTGCCGATATCGATAGGGGTGGTGTTTTTGCAAGTGTTTATGGTTCTGTTATGTTGCTGCCCGATGCTCAGCGAAAGCTTATTAAAGGTATTATTATAAATAAATTTAGGGGCGATATTAAACTCTTCGAAGAGGGTAAACAGATTATTCTCGATAAAACAGGAGTTCCTGTTGTAGGCATTGTTCCATACTATAACGACATTCATATAGAAGAGGAAGACTCTGTAGTGTTAGATAAAAAATCAACCGAGTTAGCATACGACAAAGTAAATGTTGCTGTTGTAAAGCTTCGTTATATGTCCAATTTTACCGATTTCGATGCGCTTGAGCATAACAAAAATGTTAATCTTTTTTATGCCGAGAATGCTAATCAGCTTAATGATGCCGATGTTATTATTCTACCAGGATCGAAAAATACTATCTCCGATTTGCTTTTTATTAAAGAGAAAGGTTTTGACCAGGCTATACATAATGCCCAGAATAAGGGTAAAAAGATAATTGGTATTTGCGGTGGATACCAAATGATGGGAGATGAGATAGCCGATCCATACGGCGTTGAGGGTGATACTAAAACTGTTAACGGCCTAGGTTTACTTTCTGTAAGAACTGTTCTCACAAAAGAAAAGGTTACTAAACAATCAACTTTTACATTTCGTAATTACAACGACAACTGCTATGGTTACGAAATTCATATGGGAGAGACAATTGTTTCAAACGATATGCAGAGCCTTAATTTAACACGCGAAAATAAAACCGAAGGTTGTTTTAAAAATAAAAATTGTTGGGGGACATACATGCACGGAATACTAGATAACAAAGTTGTTATCGACGATATTCTGTTAGATTTTGATATTGAACCCGATAGTTTCGATTACCGCAAGTTTAAAAATGAGCAATACAATAAATTGGCAAACCATGTTCGTCAGTTTGTTGATGTCGACAAAATATATAACGATTTAAAGCTTTAAGATATGTTGTTTGGTCATGGCGATGATGCCTATTTACAAGGAAAAAATATTGAACATAATTTTAGCAGTAATGTTGTGCGCAGCGGTATATCGCAGCAAATGGTTAATTTTTTAAAAGATAACATTGGCTGTGTCGAAAATTATCCCGAGGTTGTTGCCGAGTCGCTGGTTGAAAGAATTGCAAAATTTCATAATGTTCAGTCCTATAATATAATTGTAACATCGGGTGCTACTGCGGCTTTCTATCTTATAGCTCAGCTTTTCAGAGATCACACTTCAACAATATTTACTCCTTCGTTTGCCGAATACGAAGATGCTTGCCGCACTAATAATCACAGCATGCTATTTCGCGAGCGTAGTAAAATTAAAGATTATAGTTGTTCTTTTTCCGATTTAGTGTGGATTTGTAACCCCAATAATCCCGATGGCGAATTACTTAAATCGGGGTTGTTAGCTACTCTTGCCACAAATTATCCCGAAACCATTTTTGTTATCGATGAGGCTTATATTGAATTTACAAGTTCAGCAGAATCGGAGTCTATGATTCAATATCTATCAACTCTCTCAAATGTAATTATTGTTCGATCGCTTACTAAAAATTTGGCAATACCTGGTTTAAGGCTTGGGTATATTGTTGCTCCCGAGACTATTATAACTCAACTTATAAGTATCTTACAGCCTTGGTCGGTAAATGCTTTAGCAATTGCTGCAGGTAATTTCTATTTCGACAATAAAAGCAATTTTAATATCAATATCGATTCTCTTCTTAACGACACTAAGTTGTTTAGCGAACAATTAATGCAGACTGGAATATGTAATATAAGCCAATCAAGTTCAAGTTTTTTTCTTGCCGAGCTTGTAAAAGGCGATTCCGAAAGTTTGAAAAAATATCTTATCGATGAGCATGGGATATTAATTCGTAATGCATCAAATTTCAGAGGTTTAAATGAGAAGTGTTTTAGATTGGCAACCCAATCTGTTGAACAAAATCAGAAACTAGTTAATGCAGTTAAGCAATGGAGTTGTTTAATATAGTTGTAATTGGATGCAAATTTATGTGTAGCGTATTATTTGTAATGCTTACAGAACTATTTGTACTAGTCAGCGAACTATTTGCAAGTGTTCAGACATTATTTGCATCAGCTAGCGGTGTCTTTCCATCAGTAAGCGAAGTAATTTCATCAGTCAATTATGTCTTTGCACCTGTTAGCGAAGTAAATACACAAGTAAGCGAAGCACTAGCATCATTCAGCGATCTCTTTCCATTAGTTAGCGATACATTTGTATTAGTAAGCGATATCTTTGCACCAGTCAGCGACGTAATTGCACTAGTCAGCGAAAAACTTACAGTGGTTAGCGAATACTTTTTAATTGCCAGCGATGCTCAAGCACTACTGTTTGTTATCCCCTTAGCTCTCTTATTCGATCGCTTACTGCTCGATCCCTTCGGCAAGTTTCATCCAATTGTTATTTTTGGAAATGTAATTGCCAAAGGCGAGAAAATTTTAAACAAAGGGCGTTATAGGCTCATTAAAGGAGGAGTCTTTTCTGTAGTTTTAATTATTACAACTTTCCTCTTGTTTACAGTTATTCAGATTTATATAGCAAAACTATCATTTCCATTATTAATAGCAGTAAATACGTTTCTTTTGTTTCTTGCAATAGCTCTTCAAACACTTGTAAAAGAAGTGCGAGACGTGTTTTATGTTCTTAATAGGCAAGGAATTGATGCTGGACGTAAACAAGTGGCTCGTATTGTTGGTCGCGATACGTCAAACCTCGATTCGAAGAAGATAAAGATAGCAGCTCTTGAAACACTTGCCGAAAACCTTAGCGACGGAGTTATTGCCCCTCTGTTTTGGTTTGCTGTGGCTGGCATACCTGGTGTGTTTACATATAAAATGATAAACACTCTAGACTCTATGATTGGATATAAAAGCGAAAGGTATCTGTTTTTTGGTAGAGTAGCTGCCCGAATTGATGATGGTGTAAACTTTATCCCTGCTCGCATTACAGCGTTGTTAATGCTAATGGTTTATCCTAGTAAACGAGTTTTTAAGTCTATCGTAAAATATAGACGACAGCATTCAAGCCCCAATGCGGGTTATCCAGAGTCGGCAATGTCGGGAATACTCAATTGTAGATTCGGAGGACCTAATATTTACCACAATAAAATAGTTGACAAACCATATATAGGTACAAACGATAAAGAACCACTTATTAATGATCTTAATTTGGCAATTAGGGTTTGCTATGGTGCGACTATTGTTTTTGCAATAATTATTTTAATCACAAATAATTTATGAATAACCAATTACCAGAATTAGATACGCGATTAACCACGTATGAAAAGGGAATGTTAGACGAAATAGTAATTCAACCTATTGACAGTTCCCTAAGAGAGCAGTTGCAATACATTATCGATAATAAAAGTAAACCTCGTGGTTCGCTTGGTCGATTAGAAGAACTTGCAATGCAAATGGGTATGATACAGAGTACACTTAATCCAACTTTAAGTAAACCTGTTATGCTTACCATTGCTTCCGATCATGGTATTTGCGACCAAGGTGTGAGTCCTTGTCCTCAGAATATGACCATGCAGCAGGTTCATAATTTTTGCAACGGAGGAGGAGGAATAGGCCTTTTCTGTCAATTATATGGATTAGACCTTTTTGTTGTCGATGCAGGAACAGATTATGATTTTCAACCTCACCCTAAGCTTATCGACGCTAAAGTGCGTAAAGGAACTCGTAACTTTTACTTAGAGCACGCTATGACTGCCGATGAGTGTTGGCAGGCCATACAAAACGGACGCAAAATTGTAAATCGTTTTCATAATCAGGGAACAAATGTTATTGGTTTTGGCGAGATGGGTATTGGCAATACATCGCCAGCTTCGGCTCTGTTGTCGGTTTATACTGGCGAGAGCATCGATTATTGTGTTGGTCCTGGCTCTGGTTTAGATAATACTGGTGTTGAGAATAAAAAGCGCGTTCTGCGATCAGCTATCGAGAAGCATGGTGTATCAGATGATGCTTTTGAGAATTTATGTCGATTTGGAGGCTTAGAAATTGCAACTATTGCTGGTGGAATGCTTCAGGCTGCGGTAAATAAAATGGCAATACTAGTTGATGGATATATTACAACTTCGGCAGCATTGGCTGCTTATATGATAAATCCAATTGTAGGGCAATATTTTATCTTCTCGCATCAGTCTAATGAGCAGGCTCATATTAAAATGATTGAGTTTATGAATGGTAAGGCTTTGGTGAACCTCGATTTACGTCTTGGCGAAGGCACAGGAGCAGCAATTATCTATCCTCTTCTGCAAGGAGCAGTAGCCATGATTAATAAAATGACATCGTTTGAAGAGGGAAAAGTATACAATACATTTTTGAATAATGCATGTGCCTTGTAATTAGTTAATAGTGTATAGACATGCTTATGTAATATAAATAATTACTAAACCTGATGTTTATTGTAATTATTTATAAATGCAGAGTCTTTATTACTAGCAACTAAGCTGTATAAGACTATTTGTCTGGATCGATTCCTTCTTTAACCCATTTAATAGCAAGATCAACAGGGTTAGGATAGGTTTTTATATCAAGATATCGTTCTGTAGCATAAATGCCCGATTCTTTTGCAAGGCGTTTAAACTGCATACTGATAATTGGGTTTGCAAGAATTACAGCCGATCGTTGCATCCCTTTTTGTTTGTAAAGGTCTTGACCAGCAATCATTATTGATTGAGCGTTATATTCAAGTGGAACTAAGTCGGTCATTATTACTATTACACCAAATGATGGAGACTTTTCGAGTGACAGAATGCGCTGAGACTCATTACGCCATTTTTGCATTTCGGCTGAATTAATTGACCCTGAAAAAGTAATAATGTACCCTGATGTGCGTCTTTCGATTTTATACATAACTTATAATATTTAACAACGTGTTTTTGATTTGGTGCGTAAATATATAAATATCAATTTAATAAATATCAAAGTCAAATTTTTTTTTTACGAATGTCTTTTTTTTGTGATAATTATGGAAAATCAAAATAAACCAAGAATATCAACAGCAACAGTACACAGAGGAACAATAGCTCTTTCTGGTGGCTTTTGTGTTGATATAGATTGTGATATAATTAAGTTAATGGGAACGATTGACAAAGTAAATTCGTCGATTGGATTGTTGTGTGCTATTATATCAAACCATATAGAGTTTCATAAAAGGCTTAAGAAAATACAGACAGATATTATATCGTATGTGGTAACATCTGTTAATTGCATAAATAATAATAAACGTCTCTGTTCAATATGTAGTGTTACATCTATTGAAAATTGAACCTCTGATTTTATAGAAGAATTAGGCAATAAGCGGACTATATTAGAATCAATAAAACTAAAAACTGAAACATGAAATCTTCATTTATAATTGCTGCTCCATATAGCGGATCGGGAAAGACAACTGTTACAATTGGAATTCTTAGGGCTTTACATAACAGGGGTCTTAATGTACAACCTTTCAAGTGTGGTCCCGATTATCTCGATCCTTTTCATCATGAGGTTGCAGCTAACAGATATTCGTATAATTTAGATGTTTTTATGAGTAGCGAAGAACATGTTAGGCAGGTGTTCTTCGGCGAATCGCTATCTGCCAATGTTTCGGTTGTTGAAGGGGCAATGGGAATGTTTGATGGGGCTAATTCTAGCAATGGTTCGGCGGCTCATTTGGCTAAAGTGCTTGACATACCAGTTGTTTTGATTGTCGATGCACGCGCAATGGCATACTCTGCGGCACCTCTTCTTTATGGTTTTAAAAATTTTGATAAGGATATTCGAATAGCTGGCGTTATATTCAATTTTGTTAAAACAGAATCTCACTATAGCTTTTTAAAGCAGGCTGCCCAGGATGTAGGTATAACAGCATTGGGCTATTTGCCACCCAATTCCGATATTAAGATAGAGTCGCGTTATTTAGGGTTAAAAATTGATGATAAAGAACTATACGAGCATATTGTAGAGAAGGCCTCAAAACATATTGAAGCACATATTAATTTAGATCTTCTTTTGAAATCAACTCAAACAACCCACAGTGTTAAGGTTGATCAAGTACCTCTAAATGATAAAAAAATAAAGATTGCCATTGCTCGCGATGAGGCTTTTAACTTTTTCTATCGTCGAAATATAAAACAGTTCGAGCAAGTTGGACAAATAGTATATTTTAGTCCCTTGTATGATCAAGAGTTACCTGATGTTGACTTTGTGTACTTTGCTGGTGGTTATCCAGAACTATATCTGGAACAACTTTCAGCAAACGTATCGATGAGAGAGTCTATAAAAAAATATGTAGAGGCAGGAGGTAAGCTGCTTGCCGAATGTGGAGGAATGATGTATTTGGGTAGTCAGATTATAGATAATGAAGGTAAAGGTTATGATATGGCTGGAGTGTTTAATTATTCTACTTCGTTGCAAGATTCTAAGCTTTCGTTGGGTTATCGAACAGTAAACTATAATGGTGAAACTATTAAAGGGCACGAATTCCATTATTCGAAATATTCTTGTTTGGACAGTAATACAACAACTGCAGAGGTTTTAAATGCAAAAGGTGTTGAGGTAAATAGTCCAGTGTTTAAGTTTAAAAATGCTGTTGCATCATACATTCATTTTTATTGGGGCGAGGTTGATGTTTTTAAGGTTTTTAGTCTTTAGTTATCAGAACTTAGTTATTTGTTATTAGAGTTTGGAGTATGAAATAGTGATTTAGTAATATAGTGAAATAGTAATTTAGGTTTTCACATCATATTTCTTACTTCATAAATCATACTTCTTACTTAATCCCTCATAAACGTTGTATAATTTGTATAACTAATATCAATTATATACTTTTGCCAACTTTCAAAGTTGTCAACCAATATTAACGCAAACATGATTAGTCTATTCTTTATAAATACTGTTTGATTTTTGTTCTCAGATTATAAGCTGAATAGATATACTTATATTACCTTTGTGTTAATTATCAATATTTTATCATTAATAATATTTTCTTAAAATGCTTTACTTAAAGCAATTTAATTGGTCGTTAATTTTATATCTTCTTGGACACATCTTAGTTTTTGAAGGTGTCTTTATGCTTTTAGCTTTTTTTGTATCGTTATTTTATGGAGAGAGCGATATTGTAGGTTTCGAAGAGGCAATAGCTATTACAATTGGAATGGGAATAGCATTAAGCATTGCATTTAATAATTCAAAAGACAAGCGAATAGGAAAGAAGGATAGTTTTATTATTGTTACAATTACCTGGGTAGCAATATCATTTTTCGGATCGCTCCCTTTTTATTTGAGTCATACTATACCAAGTTTTACCAACGCTTTTTTTGAATCTATATCGGGATTTACAACCACAGGATCGTCGATATTAACCGATATTGAGTCGCTTCCTCATGGTATTTTGTTTTGGCGTAGCTTAACTCATTGGATTGGAGGAATGGGTATTATTGTGTTGGTGGTTGCCATTATACCATTTCTTAAAATTGGTGGTATGCACCTTTTTAATGCCGAGTCGTCTATGTCGATAGAAGAGAAATTTAGACCTCGCATATTTGAAGTGGCAAAGCGTTTATGGTATATATATATTGGGATTACTGTTTTAGAGGTGGTTTTTCTTTGTTTAGGAGGAATGAATCTGTTTGAGAGCGTTTGTCACTCGTTTGGTACCATTGCCACAGGTGGTTTTTCTCCAAAAAACGATAGTATTGCTAGTTATAGCCCATATATTCAGTATGTAATTGCTTCTTTTATGTTGATCTCGGGTATTAATTTTGCTTTACACTATTTAATTATCTCGGGAAGAATAAAGAAAGCTTTTGCTAACGAAGAGCTGAAACTTTATTTGAAAATAATATTTTTTGTAACAGCAATTATTGCTATAAAACTTT
>JAFGOQ010000015.1 GCA_016926405.1 Bacteroidales bacterium | reverse complement strand
GCGGCAGCGGTATTTGGTTCATTCTCTTGATAAAGTTGCTTCAACACGAAAGTTTAGTTTAAGTACTGCTATTAATAGAGTTCAGTCGATGGTCATCGATGAGTCCTCCGGTCGACAAAATATTTGGTTTTCCGATTATCTTACAAACAAATTTTATTTTTTTGAGTAGTTATTCTATAAATTTATTTATAAGGGAATAGTTCTTGTTCTATATATAATCATAAAAATTTGAATTATGCGTAATAGAGATTTATTTAGTTTTGCAGTAGTTTCGTTGGTGAATATTTGCTTGATGTTTTTTGTTTCGGGCGGTTTAGCTGCACAGGATGTACAAGATTCTGACTCGATTGAAGATATTGATAGTGAAATTGATTATACTCAAGGTTTAGTATTGAGTAATATAAAATTTGCAGCTATGAGTGATAAATTGTTTTCATCTTCATATCCATCGTTAGATTTGCTTGTTTCAAAAATGCGTCGATTGTCTCATTTGCAAATAAATATTGTAAGTTTTTATAGTGATTATGTAGACGATGCTTATAATGAGAAGCTTGCTATGCAAAGAGCGTTATCAATAAAAGAGTATTTGGTTAGTCAACGAATAAGTCCGGATAGAGTCTTAACTGAGGGCATTGGCGAGCAAATAAAATCAAAGGATTATGAGTTGAAAGGTGGAAAAACTACAATGATAAAGGTATATTACCGTAATAGTCAGTCTTTTGAAGGCTATTCGAACGTTGTGATTCTTAAAGATATTAAATTTGGTAAGTTAGGTTATCTTCTTTTTGCATCTTCTTATCCGACCCTTGATCGTTTGGCTAATATTTTAGAAAAAAATCGACAAATAGATATACTTATTAGTTCGTTTACCGATAGTGAAGGCAATGATGAATTTAACCTAAAACTTTCACAATTTCGTGCCGATGTAATAAAGAATTACTTGGTATCACGAGGTATTAATCAATCTCGTATTACTACTTTAGGACAAGGCGAAAAAAACCCTGTGCTACCAAATACCTCACTTGCCGGTCGTAAGCGAAACAATAGGGTTGAGGTCAGTTTTAAAAGGAAATACTGATTTATTTATTTTTTTGTTAAATAGTGATTCATCTTATCAATTAAGTCCTGAAGCTGGAAAGGTTTACTCATGTAGTCGTCCATGCCGGCTTCAATACAGCTTTCTCTGTCGCCCATAAGAGCGTTAGCTGTTATTGCTATGATAGGCGTATGTGTGTTTGTCATCGACTCTATCTCTCGCAATTTTATTGTAGTTTTTATACCATCCATAATAGGCATTTGTACATCCATAAGGATTAAATCATACCGCTTTTTGTCGAATTTATCTAAAGCTTCGCGTCCGTTGTTTGCAATATCTATATTACCCACTATGTTTTGCAAGCTAATTTGCATAATTTTTTGGTTAATAAGGTTGTCTTCCACCAATAAAATATTTGAATCTTTTAGTTGAACGCTTTTCTTCTCACCTCCGGTAGGTAAGTGTTTGGTTGTGTCTTTTATTGTGATATCGTCTTGTTTCTCTTCGTTTTTTTGCGGTGTTTTAAATACTTTTTTAAGTGGTAGTGTGTATGAATATACTGTTTTTTCGGAGTTGTGTACAATTCTAAATTCACCACCATTAGATTTGATTAGTTCTTTTGTAATCGTCAGGTCGAGTAGTTCGATGTGTTTGGCAGAGTCTATTTCAACTTTCTCTTGTTTAATAATGGATTCGTATCTGTTTGTTTCTGGTTTTAGAGGTATGTTTATTGGCTTGTCGCTCGATATTTCGAATACGCAATCAATATGTTCTTTCGAATCTTTTTCTATCTTAACCTCAATATTTAGAGAAATTTGATTTGTGCTTTTGTTTTTTATAAAATTCTCAATTAAATTTAAAAAAATTTGTTTTATCACTACCGGATCTCCAATTAGTTTGTCCGGTATTTTACTCGAAAAATTAAAATTAAATTTAGCATTCGATAGTTTTTGGTTCGAGAATAATTCTAAAGTACTACTTATTGTTAAGTTTAAATTAAAGCTAAGAGTATTGCTTGCTGTTGTTTCGTATTTTAGGTTCGACATTTTATTAATGCTGTTGGCCACAGTATAAAGGTTTCCTGCGGATGCTTGTATTGTGTCTATATAGTCTTGTTGTTTAGCATCGAGCGATGTTTTGTTCAACAAACTTGTAATTCCTATTATATTATTCAGCGGAGTTCGTATTTGGTGTGATAGGTTTGCAATAAACTCTGTTTTTTCTTTAACGCTTTTTTGTGCTTCGAACATGGTTTTTTCTGTACGTTGGTGGCTGTTGCTTCGGATGTACTCGTGGAAATAAATGAATAGATACACTGATAAGTATGCAATTACGAAACTGATAATTGCTTTTCCATCTATGTTGTATTTTATTAGTATGCTTTGAGTAAATATGAATAAAACGGTTGTGATGCCGAGTAGCGATAGCGATATTATAGAGCCGCGTTTCAACCCCAACAACGATATTGTTATAATTGGGTAAGTATGAAACAAATACATGCTATTGGGATTTCCGTTTGGTGATATTATGCTTAGTAAAAGCATCGATGTTATTATTGTAATAAGAATAGAAGCCGAAGTAGTGTATTTTTTTGTTTTGTATAAGTATAAAAAATTACTTAATAATAGTATTAATCCTATGAATAAACTTATTATTGAAAACAAATCGTTTTTGAGTATATTAACTATTATCGAGAAGAATGAAAACAGTACGCCGATACAGTTATAAATGTTAATCAATATTATTTTGTCTAATATTTCGGTATCGTATTTTCCTTGAAGGTTAAAT
>JAFGOQ010000014.1 GCA_016926405.1 Bacteroidales bacterium | reverse complement strand
CGGTTATTCCAACAAGTATTAATGTAAAAACTAGAATTATTAAAGTACGTTGTTTGTATTCTCTGAATATGAAAAAAAGTAATATCACATAAAGAGGTATCCAAGTAAACTTCTTTGTTGAGTAAAACATTACCGTATCCCAAAAAGGTGTGTGGCAACTGTTTAAAAATAAAAGGAGTTGAGTGTCAAGGTCTTTTAATAATTCTAGCATTGTTACTTTTATTATTTATTTAACTCATCCCAAATCATATCTTTAAGCTGAGTTATGTTGTAATTAGAAATCGAAGATATAAAAATAGATGGAATAGCAGGTAAATCCTTTTTAATTTCGTCCATTAATTCATCATCAAGCATATCCGATTTAGTTATTGCTAGTATTCTGTTTTTATCTAAAAGCTCAGGATTATACTGTTTAAGTTCGTTCAACAAAATGTTATATTCATTGTGAATATCATCAGAATCGGCAGGAACCATAAATAGTAACATTGAATTTCGTTCGATATGTCGTAGGAAACGAATACCTAACCCTTTGCCTAAGTGAGCATCTTCAATAATACCAGGAATATCGGCCATTACAAACGACTTATGATCGCGGTATGTTACAATTCCAAGATTTGGAACAAGTGTTGTAAAATGGTATTCAGCAATTTTTGGTTTTGCTGCCGAAACAACCGAAAGAAGTGTCGATTTTCCAGCACTTGGGAATCCAACAAGACCAACATCGGCAAGTACTTTAAGCTCTAGTACAAACCAGTTTTCGTTACCTTCTTCGCCAGGTTGTGCAAATCGAGGAGTTTGATTTGTTGCCGATTTAAAGTGCGAGTTACCTTGTCCTCCGCGACCTCCTTTTACAATAATAACCTCTTGTTTATCGTCGTTTATTTCGCAAATAACCTCACCTGTTTCGGCGTCTTTTGCAATAGTACCTAGTGGTACATCGATGTAAACATCTTCTCCTTCGGCACCCGAACTACCACTTTTCCCACCGTTTTCACCATGAGTAGCAAAAATGTGTTTTCTGTATTTTAAATGAATAAGAGTCCAAAGCTGCTTATTGCCTCTAAGAATAACATGTCCTCCACGGCCACCGTCACCACCATCAGGGCCTCCTTTGCAATTAATTTTGTCTCTGAAAAGGTGAGCTGATCCACCGCCGCCATTTCCAGATTTGCAATATATTCGTACGTAGTCTACAAAGTTTGTATCTGACATCGTTTTTATAGTTTTAATAAAGGGTCAACACATTGGCAAATTTGCATATGGGTGAACTCTTTATCTTTGTGTGCAAAAATTCGTTTATATTTATTTCTTCGTTTATAAAACCTAATAACTCCTCTACAATTTTTATTGAACAACTCAATTCGTTGTTCTATAATTTCATTGTGTTGATCGTCAGTTCTATTTTTTTTATTTGCCCTAGATCTAATTCGTTTTAGATATTCGGTTTTGTTAACGTCTAGATCAAGTAATAATGTTACCGGATGCCCTGCTTCTTCAAGTATGTTAGAAAGTGCTTTAGCCTGTTCAACAGTTCTAGGAAAGCCATCTATAACAACTCCAATTTTATTTTCTTTGAGGAATAATAATTTCCGCAAAAGATTAAGAATAATTTGGTCAGGAATAAGCTCGCCAGAGTCAATAAAAGGTTTTACTGTAATGCCTATATCTGTCTTATTGGCTTTTTCTTTTCTAAGAAATTCGCCCAGCGAGATATGAAAAAGATTATATCTTTCGGCAATTAGTTTAGCATGTGTTCCTTTTCCCGATCCTGGCGGCCCGTATATGACCAAATTAATCATTGTTTTTTTTAGTCTACTACGGTATAAATGTCTCCAAGGTTACGTCCTAAATTGTCGTAGTCTAATCCATAACCAACAATAAATTCGTTAGGGATTTCTTTTCCTACGTAATCAACGTTTCTTGTTCCTTTATATGCCTCGGGCTTATATAGTAGAGTAGCGATTTTTATTTCGGCAGGTTCTTTAACCTCTAATTGAGTGATAATATTCTCAAGAGTAATTCCTGTATCAACAATATCTTCGATAACAATAACACTTTTGCCTTTAATATCTTCGTTTAAGCCAATAAGCTCTCTCACTTTTCCTGTAGTGGTTGTTCCTTGGTACGACGAAAGTTTTAAGAAAGAAACTTTACTTTGTAGCTCAATGTATCTTAATAAATCGGCTGTAAACATAAACGATCCATTAAGAATGCTTAAAAATATTGGAGCCTCTTTTCCTTTATAATCAGCATTTATTTTTTCTGCCACACCTTTTACATATCTGTCGATATCTTGTTTTGGCATCGAAAGTTCAAACTCTTTGTCGTGTAATGTAACTCTACTCATAATCTTTGACTTATAAAAGCGTTGTTGTTTTGTATTAAAATTACTTTTCAACAATGTTAAAAAGTATATATTTGTGCAAAAGTACAAATATTTAGAGTATTCATATCAATTATTTAAAAAACGTTACAATTATGAAAGCAATGGTTAGCATAATTATGGGTAGTACTTCCGACTTACCTGTAATGGAGAAAGCCGCAAAAGTTCTTAACGAATTACAGATTCCGTTTGAAATGAATGCTTTATCGGCACATAGAACTCCTGAAGCAGTTGAGAAATTTGCTAAAGAAGCCAAAGGTCGTGGTGTAAAAGTAATAATTGCTGCTGCTGGTATGGCTGCTCATTTGCCAGGTGTTATTGCATCTATGACATCGATACCTGTTATTGGTGTTCCAATTAATGCTTCGTTAGACGGAATGGACGCTCTTTTGGCAATTGTTCAGATGCCTCCGGGAATTCCTGTTGCTACTGTTGGTATTAATGCTGCACAAAATGCTGGTATTCTTGCCGGACAAATGATTGCCACTGGCGATGAAGCTTTAAGTAATAAAATGGAAGATTTTAAAGAAAACTTAAAGGAAAAAATGGTTGAGGCTAATAAGCAGTTGGCCGAAGTTAAATATGATTTTAAAGTAAATTAATATATAAGGGTTGGATTTGTTTCCGACCCTTTTTTTTATTTTAGATCATTGAATTATAAAACTCTTCTTAATAACTTATTGCAAATTAGTTTTTATGAGGAGTTTTTTTTTGTTCTTATTTTTATGCGCACCATCGGTTTTATTTGGACAGTTTTATTCTGGTGCCGAGACTTCTGGCAGAGCAGGAGCGTTTGTTTTTCAAAATGGAGTTTGGTCTACTTCGGGTAATCAGGCAGGGTTAGCATTAGTTAATAAAGTAGAGAGTGGTCTGTTTTATACTAACAAGTATAGAAATCTTGAAGTTTACGGCGTTTCGATGGCCGCAACAATTCCTGCCTTTTCAGGTACTTTTGGAATTGAAGTTCAGCAATTAATATTTAACACATTTGTCGATAGAAGTTATACGTTGGCTTATGGCATGAAATTATCTAATAAAATAGTTGCTGGTGTTGGTTTAGCTTATCGCCATATCTCTTTGGGAAGTTATTATGGTAGCGGAGGAAATGTTTTTGTTGAAGGAGGTGTTACTTGGTTGACTTCTCAGAAGTTTGCCTTGGCTATGCACATCTCAAATCCTTTTGTTAGTTATATTGAATATTCTTCAAAAGAGATAATACCTGTTGTTTGTTCGGTAGGTTGCAAATATCATCCTTTAGTTAACTGGAGTGTTTTGTTTCAGTTAGATAAGGTTGTTTCTGGTGGCTTTTCGGGTCATATTTGTTTCGAGAATAACATTTATAGCGATCTTATTTTACGAGGTGGATATCAAACAAATCCCAGTCTGTATGTTTTTGGAATTGGAATTGATAAGAAACGCTGGCAAGGAGATAGTTCGTTTATAATTAACCCAATTTTGGGTTGTTACCCTGAATTATCGGTTGTTTATAAATGGAGTTAATGAATATAATTTGTTTACATAACTCTGTTTTTATCAGGCGTCTTTTTTGTTTTTATCTGTTGTCTTTGTTTGCTGTTTGTAATGTTTATTGTCAAACAGATAGTTTTTCAAATAAAAACATAATTGAGATAGCTCGTGCAATATCTTCGGAGGAAGATGATGCCGATATTGAAGAGTTGTATAACCAACTGATTGACCTTTGGAATAACCCAATAAATATTAACACAGCAAATGCCGAAGAGCTTTCGAAAATACCTTTCTTAAACGAATTCCAGATTTTCTCGATAATTGAACAACGAAAAAAATCAGGTAATTATCTTTCTCTTTTTGAGCTTATTTATTTGGGAGGTTTCGACAAGCAGACATGCCAGTGGTTAAGTAATTTTTTAATGGTTGGAAAAGGAGTGGAGTTTGTCTCTAGAAAATTTAAAAGTAGTGTTTTAACTCTTGTTGAGAGTAATTTTGAGAATGACCAACTGTCGGGACTGCCTTTTAAATTAAGGGTTAAGAATAAATCGTCGGTAGGTAAATTGTCGTTTGGCTTTACTGCCGAAAACGATAAAAACGAGAGGTTTTTTAATAATCCAAATAGTCTTGGATTCGATTTCTATTCGGGATATCTGCAGTTCGAAAATAAAAATTCTGTTTTTCGGAAAATTATTATTGGCGACTATCATGTTGCTATTGGGCAAGGTTGTAGTTTATGGACTCCCTATTCGTTTGGTAAAGGGAATTCGGCAATAAATATTTCTAAAAAGGGTGATGGAGTTAAAAAATATAGCTCGTCAGACGAAAACAGATTTTTTAGAGGTATTGCCGTTTCTTTAAAGAGTGGAATTCTGAATACAAATATTTTTGTCTCGTACCGATTGTTAGATGCTTCGCTTAATGAAAGTATGAGTGAGCCTACAGTAAAATCGTTTTTGGTAGATGGAAATCATATTACTCAGTCGCAAATTGATAATAAAGATAGAGTAGGGGAGATTCTATACGGCGTGAATAGTTATTTATCGGTTTCGAAATTTAAGGTTGGTGTTTCGGGATATAAATTGCATTATAATAATGTGCTAGTGCCCGATAAGGAAGGTGTTTTATATAGCGACAATTTTGGCTTTAGTAGTTATTTTAATTTATGGTTTAAAAAATTCACACTCTCTGGCGAGGTTGCTTTTGATAGAAAAATGCACTTATCAACAATTGTTAATAGCAACTATAAGCTTTTTGATGGGTTAATTTTAGCCTCTTTTTATCGTTATTACTCTTCTTATTATTGGGCGCAATATTCAAACGCTATTTCCGAAAACTCCGAAAATGTAAACGAGAAAGGTTTCTATTTTGGGGCTAAATATTCGCCTTTGCCAAATTGGGATATCAATGTGTACAGTGATTTTTTTAATTTCAGAAGACCACAATTTCAGACAAATCAGCCTTCTTCGGGAAACGAATTATTGCTTTATGTTGAAGGCAAAAAAGTTTTTGGAGGTCAGCTTTTATTAAAATACAAGCAAGAGCAGAAAGAGAATGTTAATAATATCGATACTTTGAGTATTAACAATCAGGTTACCATTATAAAAAGGCAGGTTGTGGCTCGATATTCGGTGCGTTTGTCCGAAAAGTTTAAATATCAAACAAGTTTTAGCTTATCTTTTTACAGTCAGCAAAACAACTCTTGCACAAATGGAGTGCTTTTTTATAACGAGTTGTTTTATAATAATAGTTTGTTTGCCTTGTCGTCTCGATTAACTCTTTTCGATATTTCGGATTGGGAAAATCGTCTTTACACCTACGAATATGCCCCTTTGTACGTTTTTTCGTCGGCATTAAATTATGGTGAGGGGGCAAAAATATATTTTAATTTTAGCACTACTCTATATAAGAATATCGATATTTGGGCAAAGTATAGCCATATAGCAACATTTAAAAATGGTGTTGGCAGCAGTATAGAGCATAGGAATATTGTTATTTTACAATTGAGATATAAGTTTTAGATGGAAGTAAAGCAGTTTGTTGAAACAATTTTTATTAAAGAAATAGGGCGGTTACAGAAGGAAGAGTTTTTCCTTTTTTCGTTTATCCTTATTGGACAAGGTATAGAGTCGCTTGGTGCAATTATAGATACTAAGCCTTTAAAGGCAAAAGCCCAATCGCGCAAGCGTTTCGACGATGCCATATACAAGTTGTTTCCACGCGAATATCAAAAGTTAAATCTTAAGGGAATGCTTTACGATCAGCTTCGTTCGGCTCTTACTCATCTGTTTATTCCTGGCGGGTTTTTAACACTTGCCACAAAAGCAGATAAGGAACTTGGCGATAAGCATCTGCAAATAGTGAATGGGGCTACTGTTATTGTTGCCGAAAATTTATATTCAGACTTTGTTTATGCTTGTAATAGATTGTTTGACGGAATTGAAAAAGGTAAGGTAAAGCGAACAAAGTTAAATGTAGATTTGCCCGAAGGCCAGTTGTTTGCTAAGTTATTTTAAATAGTTTATTCTAAATAATGGCCGAGCCTATTCCAAAACTAAGTTTTTAAGGTTTGCACAACTTAGCATAGCTCCAAAACTGCGTTTTGAAGAAAATTTAGTCTGGCATAGTTCCAAAACTGCGTTTTGAAGGTT
>JAFGOQ010000223.1 GCA_016926405.1 Bacteroidales bacterium | reverse complement strand
TTTTGTGCGGATGAAGGGACTCGAACCCCCACGCCTCACGGCACTAGATCCTAAGTCTAGCGCGGCTACCAATTACGCCACATCCGCGTGGTGCTGTTTTAAAGCGGTGCAAATATAAGGTCTTTTTTTAAATCAGCAAACTTTTTTACTGTTTTCTTAGCTCAAAATTTTGACCTAAATAAACTTTCTTAACTTGTTCGTCGTTTGCAAGTTCTTCTGCTGTTCCTGCTTTAAGAATATTTCCTTCGAAAAGGAGGTAAGCACGGTCGGTTATTCTTAGTGTTTCGTGTACGTTGTGGTCGGTAATTAATATTCCAATGTTTTTATCTTTCAGGGTTTTAACTATTTTCTGAATATCTTCAACCGCAATAGGATCAACCCCTGCAAAAGGTTCGTCTAACAAGATAAACTTTGGATTAATAGCTAAACAACGAGCAATTTCTGTACGACGTCGCTCGCCACCCGAAAGCTGAATACCAAGATTTTTACGTATGTGATGTAAGCTGAATTCTGTTAGTAGGCTCTCAAGTTTTTCTTTTTGTTCTGCTTTGGAGAGTTTTGTCATCTCTAAAACAGCTTTAATATTGTCTTCAACGGAAAGTGTTCTGAAAATTGAAGCCTCTTGTGCTAGATAGCCAATCCCTAATTGTGCTCTTTTATATACAGGCATTTTTGTTATTTCCTGATCGTCGAGAAAAATTTTTCCTTCGTTAGGAACAATTAAACCAACAGTCATATAAAAAGTGGTGGTTTTTCCAGCTCCATTAGGGCCTAAAAGTCCAACAATTTCGCCTTGTTCAACTTCTACACTAACACCTTTAACAACAGTGCGTTTTTTGTATTTTTTTATCAGATTTTCTGTGTGAAGCTTCATCGTTATTTTTTGATTTTTGTTTTTGCTGTAATGTATTTTTTGTTGGCCACTAATATACTTATTTCGTACAGAATATAAATTGGAAAAGCCACCAATAATAAACTGATAATATCTGGTGGTGTAATTATTGCCGATATAATAAATATTATAATAATAACATAGCGTCGTTGCGAGTTTATGTTTTTACTTGTTAGTAAACCGTGTTTTGCTAATGTTAGTATAATTATAGGTAACTGAAAAAGTATTCCTGTTCCCATTATCATCCACGATATTGAGTGAACAAAGGATGTTAATTTAATCTGGTTTGTTAATAATTGACTTACCGAATAATTATAAAAAAAGTGAATTGTTAGAGGGGTTATAATAAAGTATGCAAAGAGTACTCCTAGAATAAATAATGACACTGAACTTAAAAATGTTTCTCTTGATGCTTTTTTTTCTGATTGATGTAGAGCGGGTTTAAAAAAGCTCCATATTTGATATATTGAATTTGGAGATGATATAATTATTCCTGCATATATTGCTATAGATATGTGTGTATTGAACTGCCCTGCCAAATCGAAATTTGTAATTTTTAATACATTCTGATTAATTTTAATATCGGGGAAAGATAATAAGTCGGCAAGATTGGCTACTAATCTGTTTGTTATAAACTCTGGTTCTTTTGGAAGGAAAATAACATAATCAAGAATGGTTGATCCGTAAATAAAGGTAATAATAGATGCTATTAAAACACCTACTATTATCTTTATAAGTTGTCTTCTTAAATCTTGGATGTGTTCCAAGAATGTCATTTGATTAGGATCAACCTTCATATAACGAAATTAGACAATCCCTTCCGATATAATATCATGAATATGAATCATTCCAAGATAATTGTCATTTTTTGTTACCAGTAGAGTTGTAATATTGTTGTCTTCTAAAATGTTGAAAGCCTTAGCAGCCATAGTATCAGGTGATACAGTCTTAGGATTAATGGACATAATATCTTTTGCAGTTAGATTCTTATATTCCAAATCTTTGGCAAGCATTCGTCGTAAATCACCATCTGTGATGATTCCTTCAATTTGGTTACTTTCGTTAACAACAGCAGTTGCACCAAGTCGTTTTGATGAAATTTCTAGAATAACATCTTTAATAGTAGCAGTAGTTTTTACAGATGGTTTTTCGTGTAAAGTGTAAAGGTCGCTAACTTTTACATAAAGCTTTTTTCCTAATGCGCCACCAGGATGTACACGAGCAAAATCGCTACTTGTAAAGCCGCGTCGCTCTAATAGGCAAACAGCTAAGGCGTCGCCAATAACAAGCTGAGCTGTTGTGCTCGATGTAGGAGCAAGATTGTTTGGACAGGCTTCTTGTGTTACGTTTGCGTTAAATATAAAATCGGCTTTTTGTGCTAAGAATGAGTCTATACTAGAAACTACTGCTATAAGAGTGTTTCCAAATTTTTTAATTAAAGGAACAAGAACTTTTATCTCTGGAGTGTTTCCACTTTTAGACAAACAGATAACAATGTCGTCTTTTTGGATCATTCCTAAATCACCATGAATAGCATCTGCGGCATGCATAAATAAAGCGGGTGTCCCTGTTGAGTTTAATGTAGCAACAATCTTATTTGCTATGTTTGCACTCTTTCCTATACCCGTTATAACAACACGTCCAGTGCTATTGTAAATTGTTTCAACAGCTTCGGCGAAATTATTATCAATAAAACTTGCAAGCCTTGCTATTGCTTTAGCCTCTGAGTTTATGGTATTTATTGCTGTATGCTTTATCTGTTCTATAGTCATAATTTTGGAAGGCCTTTAAAAAAAAGAAAAATTAGTTATTTGTCTGAAAAAATGTTGTAAATTTAAGTTGCAAATTTATAGATTTTATTTGATATAACAGGAATCCATCTATCGGGTTCTTTTAATAAACGAGAATAATAGTAATATGAGTTTTGAAGCGGAGATTTCGTTAACAAAATCCCTAAAAAAACATTTTGGGTTTGATAGTTTTAAGGGAAATCAAGAAATAATAATTAGAAATATATTATCTGGCCACGATACTTTTGTGCTTATGCCAACAGGTGGAGGAAAATCGTTGTGCTATCAATTGCCAGCCTTAGTGTCTGAAGGAACGGCTATTATAATATCTCCACTTATTGCACTGATGAAGAATCAGGTTGATGCAATGCGTGCCTTTAGCGAGCAAGATGGAGTGGCTCACTTCCTAAACTCTTCGCTTAATAAAAGCGCAATAGCAGCTGTAAAGGAAGATGTTACTAGCGGTAAAACTAAGCTCTTGTATGTTGCTCCAGAATCGCTTACAAAAGAAGAGAACATTGAATTCTTAAAGCAGATAAATATCTCTTTTTATGCTATCGACGAAGCACACTGTATATCGGAGTGGGGGCACGATTTTAGACCAGAGTATCGTCGTATTAAATCGATAGCTGAAGAAATTGGTCCAGCACCTATTATTGCATTGACAGCGACAGCTACTCCCAAAGTACAACACGATATTCAAAAAAACCTTGGAATGCCTGATGCTACTGTTTTTAAATCATCATTCCGTCGTGAGAATTTATATTATGAGATTCGTCCAAAGACAAACGCAACTAAAGATATTATTAAATATATAAAGAATAATCCTGGTAAATCGGGAATTATTTATTGTTTAAGTCGTAAGAAAGTTGAAGAACTTGCTGAAATACTTAAGGTTAATGGAATAAGGGTTTTGCCTTACCATGCTGGAATGGATCCAAATACACGATCAGGAAATCAAGATAAATTTTTGATGGAAGAGGTTGATGTAATTGTTGCTACCATTGCCTTTGGAATGGGTATTGATAAACCTGATGTTCGTTTTGTAATGCATTACGATATACCTAAAAGCTTGGAAGGTTATTATCAAGAGACTGGGCGTGCTGGACGAGATGGTGGAGAAGGTAGATGTATAACATTCTACAATTATAAAGACATTGTTAAATTGGAGAAGTTTTTGCAAGGAAAGCCAGTTGCAGAAGCAGAGATAGGAAAGCAATTACTTTACGAGACAACAACTTTTGCTGAATCATCGCTTTGTAGAGTGAGGCTTTTGCTAAGCTATTTTGGTGAGAAAATGGATGAAGATTGTGGTAATTGTGATAATTGTCTAAATCCTAAAGAATCTTTTGAGGGTAAAGATTATATTGTTAAGGTGCTTAAGGTTATTACTGCGGTTAATCATAAATACAAAACCGATCATGTATCTGATATTCTTGCTGGAAATGCTACTCCAAATATTAAAACCTATAATCATCATCAGCTTGAGCTTTTTGGCTCTGGAGGAGATAAAGACAAAGTGTTTTGGGGTGCAGCTATAAAGCATGCACTTATAAATGGTCTTGTTAATAAAAATATTGAAAATTATGGGCTTCTTAATGTTACAGAAAAAGGTGAAGAGTATCTGAAAAATCCTTATTCTATAGCAATGGTAGAAGATCAGCAGTTTGATAATTCAGATGATGTTGGTTTGGGTGCTACTCCAGGTTCTGGTGCAGGTACAGTTGATAGTGAACTATTCTCTATTCTTAAAGACTTAAGACGAAAGATTGCAAAGAAATTTGATTTGCCTCCTTTTGTTATTTTTCAAGATCCATCGCTTGAAGACATGTGTATCCAATTTCCAATTACTATTGAGGAAATGCAGAATATATCTGGTGTTGGTGTTGGTAAAGCAAATAAATACGGAAAAGAATTTGCTGACTTTATTAAGAAGTATGTAGAAGAACGCGATATTGTTAGACCAATGGATATGGTTGTTAAATCTGTTGTTAACAAGTCGGGGATGAAAGTCTTTATTATTCAAAGTATCGATAGGAAAATGTCTTTTGAGGATATTGCATCAACAAAGAATATGACTATGGATGAATTGTTACTTGAGATAGAGTCAATTGTAAATTCAGGAACTAAATTAGATATTGGATATTATCTTGATCTGGCAATGGATGAAGATAAGATTGATGATATTTACGATTTCTTTAAAGAAGAAGCTCAGACAGGAACTTTGGATGAAGCTCTTGCAGAACTTGGTGAAGATGATTATACTGAAACAGAGATAAGACTTGTTCGGATTAAATTTATTTCTGATCTGGGAAATTAATAATTAAACTTATTATATAAGAAGCTGTCAAATTTCGTGACAGCTTCTTTTTTTTGGATAGAGTTGTTTTTTATACTCTTAAATTAAATATTATGAATGTTTTAGAGATTGAAGATTTATCGAAAAATTATCGATTTGTTACCGCTCTTAATCATCTTTTCCTAACAATTAAAAAAGGTGAAATATGGGGTGTTTTAGGTCCTAATGGAAGTGGAAAAACCACTACATTAGCAATCGTATCTGGTATTATCCGTGCAAATAGTGGTAGTTTCAAATGGTTTGGTAAGAGTTATAAGCCCGAATTAATGAAGAAAGTAGGTGTTTTAATTGAGACTCCAAATTTTTATCCATACCTGTCCATCGAAAAAAATTTAAAGATACAGGCTCTTATTAAAGAGGTTCCTTTCTCGGACATCGAAAGAGTGCTTAAGATTGTTAATTTATTTGAGCGAAAGAACTCACCATTTAACACAATGTCGTTGGGTATGAAACAGCGATTGGCTATAGCAGGTGCTCTTCTTGGTAATCCAGAAGTTTTAATATTGGACGAGCCTACAAATGGTCTCGATCCACAAGGAATATCGGAAGTGCGTGAGATTATTCAGGGTGAGGCTCGTAAAGGACGCACAATTATATTAGCTAGTCATATCTTATCTGAGGTAGAGAAGGTTTGTTCGCATGTTGCAATTTTAAAGAAAGGTAATCTTTTGGCTCAAGGTAAAGTTTCCGATTTGTTAGTTAATAAAGTGTCTTACAATCTAGGATGTGATAATGCAGAATTGTTGGCAATTGAACTTTCAAAGGCTTCATTAATTGATGATTTTAAGGTTATCGATGCAAATTCTTTGAACATATCCCTTTTGGAAGGTATTGAAATAGCACAGGTTAATAAGTATGCTTACGAAAATGGCTATGTGTTGACTGAAATAACTAAAGGTGGTCTTTCTTTGGAGCAAGAGTTTATAAATTTAATAAAACAGTAAGAAATGAGACAATTATTGCATATAGAGTGGATTAAGCAATCGAATTTTGGAGCTTTTAAGGTTTTGTTAATCTTGCACTTTTCTTTGTTTTGCTTAATGATGGGTGTTTTATCTTTTGCCGATTTTAACGGAATGGAAATAGGAAAAGTAATGTTGTCGTTTCCTAATAGTTGGTCGGTTACTACTTGGATAGCCTCCTGGTTTAATTTTTTATTGGGCATTATTGGAATTATAATTGTTGGCAACGAATTTTCTTATTTAACATTCCGACAACAGGTTCTTATCGGTCAGTCACGCAGTCGTATTTTACATGGAAAACTTCTTGTTACGCTTATTTTAAGTATATACGGGTTTTTATTAACATTCTCATCGTCGGCAATTACAGGTTTAGTTTTTACTACTGATTGGGATATGGTGAATTTATGGGATAGTTCATATCTTATTTTGATTTATCTCTTACAAACAATATCTTATATGGTTTTTGGGATGTTTATAGCCCTTCTTTTCAGAAATAATGCATTAAGTATTTGTATGTTTCTTTTATATGGGATAATTATAGAACCTTTGATAAGAGTTTTTTTACCTTATTCTGTGAGTGCTTTTTTTCCAATGAAGGTGATTTCTAATCTTACCCCAATGCCTAAATTTTTGGATATGTTTAGTGAGATGGCTGGTGTCTCTGTTCAAGGAGGAGGATCTTTTTCAAATACTTTTTCTAGTCAACTGCCACAGATACAAAGTAACCTAAGTGAGGGTACTCTTATTATTGTAGCAATTCTTTATATTGGGCTGTTTTACGCATTGTCACAATATTTTGTAAGGAGTCGTAATTTGTAGTGTAAATTGTTGATTACGAAGAATCGTTTTCATAAATTATCGGAAATAGGTATTTATGAAAAAGTTTGTTCTATTTCTCATAGTTGTATGTTATTCTGCTGTTAATTTGTTTTCTCAACCTGTTTTGACATTTACTAAAAATGGACATAAAGCAGGAACAAAAGTGAAAATGGTGAAATTTGATTATGATAAACCAGGTAAAGCAGGGGATAATCAGTTATGGAATTTTTCACGTAAGAAAAAACTTGGTTCAGTTGAAAATGAAATTGACACAGTTACTTATTTTTATAGGGGTTGGTTTGTTGGAGATGTTGTGGTTGAATTAAAAGAATCTAATTTTAGATTTTTCTTTGATACAACTCGGGATTCGTTATATAAGATTGGGTATTCGTATGAGGATCCAGATACAATTGTTCGTTTTACTTCTCCTGTATTGTCATTTGTGTATCCCCTACAATATAAGCAATCTGCTAATGGTGTTTTGGGCGGTAAATATTATATAGATAAAAAAACTACCGCTATTGTTTCTGGCGATTATTCTTTTGTAGCAGATGGTTGGGGTGACATAATTTTACCTGATCGTACCAGAGTAGAAGATGTTTTAAGAGTAAAGAGTATTGAGAATATTTATTCTGTTGATAAAGATGATAATGATACATTGTTTGTATTTAGTAATATATCATATAAATGGTATAATAGTTTTATTAGATATCCTGTATTGACATGTAGTAAGACTGATTTAAAGACTAAGCGTAAAAAGCTTTCATCAAAGTCTGGATTTTATCAAGTTGGTTTTACTGTAAATGATGAACCTACAGATTATCGTGTAAAGACTTTTTACAGAATGCCAGATATTACTTTTATATACTCTTTAGATTACTCATATATTGTTAAATGTCGTATTTATGACGATCATGGTAATTTTTATCATGTTATGTTCGAAGAGTTTCAGTTTGAGGGTGATTACGAACGTGTTGTGAAACGATTTACTTTGCCAGAAGAGGTTATCGGTGGTAAAATTGTTTTAGACATATTAGATTATGATTACCAAATTGTAGATAGTCAGGAATATCCTTTAAATTGGGAATAGATAGAAATAAAAAAAGCCACCTTATGGTGGCTTTTTTTATTTCGTAGTATTTATTAAAAGAATTTTCCTCTTTTGTCAACAATGTTTGATGCTTTTTTAAGTGCAGAAAACGCTTCATAGTTCTCGCGCGACTCAAGCATTTGAAGAAGTTTGCTGCTCTCAGATTTTAGTTCTGTTGGCTCTGAAGCTTCTTTAATGTTATTTGTTTGGATAATGTAAACTCCATTGTTTCCTTTTATAGGAGCGCTAACAGATCCTTTTGCTGTATTTAATGCTGTTGAAATAATAGCAGGTTCAATACCAGCCGATGGTAAAGCGTACGAATTGAAAGTAATATCGGTAGCTTCTTGCACCTGTAAGTTCTCTTTTGAAGCTATTTCTTCGATTGATTTTGCACTAGCGTATTTAGATGCTTGGGCAATCAGCTGTTCAGCTTTTTTATTTTGTCTAACTTTAAATTCAATTTGAGTACGAACATCTTTAATAGGAGCAATACCCTCTTCTTTGATGTTTGAAAGAGCAGAAACAACATAATTGTCACCAAATTCGAACACCTCTGATACTTCGTTGATATTAGCTTTGTAAGCCCATCTGATCATCTCTCTTGGATTTTCTAGACCGCTAATGCGTTTTTCTACTTCGCTAACATTGTTTGCAACACGTTTAGTATAATTTTTCTCAGCTGCTGTTGATTTAAATAAATCAATAGTTCTGTTTTCGCCAGCAAATTTACTTGCCTCAGCGTATACTCTTTGACGAGTTTTTGAGCTTGCAACAATTTTACGCTCAATAACAGCGATATTTACTTTTTTGCTCTTTGCCGATTGATCAAGGATCTCAATAATGTGAAAACCGTATCCTGTTTCAATAAGTTTTACTTCTCCTTTAGAACCAGTAAAAGCGTCATTTAGTACTTCAATTTGACCATCTTTAATCCATCCTAAATCGCCACCATCTGG
This sequence comes from Bacteroidales bacterium, assembly GCA_016926405.1. GTDB lineage: Bacteria > Bacteroidota > Bacteroidia > Bacteroidales > UBA6680 > UBA6680. The sequence continues at coordinate 18,509 of JAFGOQ010000223.1, read as the reverse complement.
AGCCGAATTTTGATCTTTAGAGAATTCTTTAGCTAATTCAGCAAAGTTTGAACCTGTTTTAATAGCATTTAAAATACTATCCGCTTGAGCTTTTACAATGTTTTTATCTCCTGTTTGAGAAGCAATTACAATATGACGTAATTTAACTGAGTCTGGTAAGTTTTTAACGTCTACCAATTTGGCTAATTTGTACGAGTTGTTCTCTTTGTATGGTCCGTATACAAAACCTTTGTCTGCATCAAATAAAATATCTTTAAGAGCTAAAGGAAGAGCTTCTTTTGAATAGTTGATGTTTTGACTTTGAACGTCAGAATTAATGTTTGCAAATTCTAACGACTCTTTTGTGTCAACAAAATCTTGCTTAATGTTTGTGATCCATTTTTCAGCATCTTTATCATCCTCTTCTGATGGATTGATAGGGAATACAACATAGTCAATGTTACGTGAAGCTGATTGCTTGTAATCTTTTGAGTTATTATTATAATATTCGTTGATATCGCTTTCAGAAACTGTAATAGTACTATCTGCAATTGAATTATATCTTTTTACAATAAAGCTAAAATCAACTTGTTTATTAGACGCAATAAAGCTCTCTTTAGCCTCTACATCTGTAACAAACATACCTTTTTTAATTAGGTTGTTGTATTTTGTGAATGCTCTTTCTGTAATTAATTCATTCTCTAAATAAGTCCAGTATTGACGTCTTGAACCCGATGGATCTGCGTCTAATGATTGTAAAAAGCGTTTTACATCAGTTGGATTAACTTCTCCTGTTTCTGGATTAGCAAATGTTTGTTTAATGAATGGGTGAATATTACTACCCCAAACCATATCTTCAACCTCTTTAGGCGAAACGATAATACCAATTTCTTTGTATTCGTCTGTAAGGATATTGTTTTTAACAATTTGTTGCCATGCTTGCTCTTTAATGTTTTCAAGAGTTTGTTCGTCTAGCGACATTTTTCCAGAAAACAATTTGTTTATCTCTGTAAGGTAATCTACCTTGCTCTGATAGTGCTGGTAAGGAATTGATTTACCTGCAATTTCTGCTATTTCATACTGGTTGTTTGATAAAAACCCTCCCCCTTTTCCAAGAAAATCACCTAGAATAAAGGCTAAAAGGGCGAATCCTATAACAAATGCAAGGATAATTCCTTTGCTCCTAATTTTCTCTAATGTTGCCATTTAACGTAATATTTTGATGTTTATTTAATTTTTTTAGTGGCTACGAATATAGTAAAATATTAGTTTTAATAAGGGTAATAGCCATTATTTTTGATAACAAATTGCAAACACATTTTTATAAAGTGTTTATTGTCATATGTACAGTCTCTAATTTACTTTCCGAGGCTTTAATGATTTTGAATGTTAGATTTTCAATATCAATTAATTCGTTTTCTTCTGGGAGATTTTCGTGGTAGTATAATATATATCCTGCAAGTGTTTCGTATTCATCTCGCTCAGGTAAGTTTAAATTGTATTCTGAGTTTAGAAAATCAATCTCGGCTCTTGCAGATATTATGTATTCGTTTTCCGATAGTTTATTTACTATTATGTCGTTTATATCATGCTCATCGTGTATTTCGCCAAAAATTTCCTCAATAATATCTTCTACTGTTACAATTCCTGCTGTTCCTCCATATTCGTCAACAATTAGTGCAATGCTTTTTTTCTTTTGCATAAGTGCATCTAATACTCTGCTTGCTTGCATTGTCGATGGGAATATTTGAATATTTTTAAGTTTCGATTTAATTGATTTTGGCGATTTAAAAAGATCTTTAACATTTATATATCCTATGATATTATCAATATTATCCTTGTATATAACAATATTTGAATGGCCACTATCGATAAATTTTTTTGTTAATTCTTCTATTGAGTCATTTATTTCTACCGATATTAATTCGGTTCTTGGTATTAAGCACTCGCGTATTTTTGTCTCGGAAAAGTCTAATGCGTTTTTAAATATTTTCACATCCTCTTCTTCTATTGTAAGCGAATCTTTTTCTTTCGATGAATTTATTAGATCATTAAGGTCAATACGTCCAAAACCAATCTTTTTGTTTTTGTCGTATTTTACTCTTAATACATATTTTATTATGAAGTCAGAAATGGATATTGTTATTCCTGAAATAGGATAAAGAATAACGTAAAAAAAGAAAAGTGGTATACTGAAGAACTTTAACGACGAATTTGGTGCCATTCTGAAAAATGTTTTTGGCAGAAATTCCGCAGTAATTAATATTATGAATGTGGAAATTAAGGTCTGTATTAGTAATATTAAAACTTCTGACGATATAAAGTTCTGAATAAACGGCTCGAGTGTTTTTGCTATTACAATACCGTATATAACAAGAGCTATATTATTTCCAACAAGCATTGTTGATATAAATCTGCCACTATTGTTTGAGAAGGTTGTAATTATTCTTGAATAGATTGTCTTGTTGTTTTTGGCTAGTTCTAGTCTTAGTTTGTTTGATGAAACAAACGCTATCTCCATTCCCGAAAAGAATGCAGAAAAGACAATTGTTAAAAAAATTATAAGAACACTGCTCATTTTATTAGTTCTTGGTTTTTATTTTTCGTCTTAGGTAGTACATAAATGCCGATACGACCATTAATATAGAAAAAGTGATTGTTCTTTTAAAGTCGTTTTTTAATATTGTTTGAATTGTTACTACAAATAGTATTACTGTAACAACAATCCAAAGAATTTCGCCTGCTGTTGTATTATTATTGTTCTTTATCTTCATAATACATATCGGCTGTAGTATTCTTTAATATAGGGTTTCTAAGTGATTCGTCCGATTTAAGATTTTTCCCATAAAGAGTTACATCTTTATTCATAATTATTTTAACATGAGTATCTGTATATATGGTGTGTTGTTTGGCATCCCAGAATAGTTGCTCCGAGAAAAGTGTTTTTTCGCCATTGTTAACAACAACATCATGTTTAGCTTCCCATATTTCTGTTTTTTCATTATAGATAGCGTATTTCGCTCTAATGTTCAACGTGGTGTCTCCTTTTGCATTAAACTGGTATACAGTTAAACCTTCGGTAAATTCTCTATAGGGTTCTTCTGTATTATAATACTCCATTTTTGGAGCTATTAAGTTCATCTTAACATAAGACGAGTCGCTATATGACACATTTAGATTTATTGCAGTTTGTATTGGTAATTTTGAGGTGTCCGATAAAGCTGCAACTGTCTCTAAATTATTCTTGCAAGAAAAAAACATCATAGCTACACTTATAGTAGCTATGATGTTTATAATAGTTTTATATGTTTTTGAATTCACTATTTAGCAGATCTTACTGTTGTTGTTTCTGTAATCCAACCTTCAAATTTATATTCTTGTCCTTCTGTTAAATCGTAGAAGAAAAGTCTATCATCTGCAGGGAAATATTTGCTGTAAGTATTTATCTTTTCGTTCATATCAGCAGCCATAGATGGATCAACAGCTTTAGCTTTCTTAAAGTAATCAACAGCTAACCAATAAACAGCTTTTTTAGATACATCGTCTCCACCGTAGTTTTTAACAGATGCGTAAATAAAACCTGTCATTTTGTATGCATTTCCATTTTTAGGATCAGCAGAAATAGCTTGTTTTGCATATTTAAGTGCTTCTTGTGGGTTGCTCATGTTAGTATTAACAAGGTTTGCCAACTCAATTAGCATATTTGCTTTTGATACGTTGTCAGTTTCTGTTCCAACAGCTTTCAAGTAGTACTCTTTTGCTTTATCGTTAGCGCCTTTTTTAGCAAATACTTGAGCTAATCTGTAAGCTGCATTTGCCGATGGCTCTAACTTGTAAAGGTTTTCCGATGCTTTTGCAAATAATTCAGAGTCGGTACACTTGTTGTCACCAAGAAGAGTACTGATTTTCTTAAGCAACTCTAAATCGTTTGGTGTAGCCTTGAATTTTGGAGTGAAAAGAGCTATTAAATTTTCGCAACTAGCTGCTCCACTCTCTGCAAATTCCTTATCGATGTTTGATTTTGCTTCAGTATAGTCTTTAGCTTCTTTTGGATTGTTTGCAATATTATAGTCGGCAATTTCACACATCTTTGTATAAGAAGTTAACACCTCTTCGGCATCTTTTTTACCTTCTTTAAAAAGGGTAACAGCCAATTTCATTTTGTAATAAATTGCGATGTCTGTCGATTTGTTTTTACCAGCTTCAATTGCTTCGTTAATATATCCGTAAGCCTCTTCTGTTGCGTCTGGACGATATTTAAGAAGCTCAAGAGCTTTTCTATCTAATACTTTTTTCTTACTACTAGCATAGTATTTAACACGATTATCGTATACTGCTAATAAAGAGTCAACATATTTTTGTTTTGTTGCTTCGTCTTTAATAGTGGCTATTTTCCATGTTAAAATCTTCACACCATCAATGTATGTGTTTTGACTTGCTTTTGGAGCGTTTTTGTAAACGTAGCTCCAAGGCTCGTATGCGTCTTTATAATTCTTGTTTTTTAGAAAACCGCGGTAAACCGATCTGTTTTCCATAGCCTTTACTCTTGATGCACTATCAGGACCATATTTTGGGTCTTCCCAATATTTAGCCTGTCCGAAAGCATAGCTTGATATCAAACTTAATGCTGTAATTAAAAAAATGTTCTTCAAAGTTCTCATATTCGCTAATTTTTAGTCATATTTTCGTTTAACAAACCAGATGTCGTAGAAGTTAATACAAAAACTTACTCTGGCAAATTGTTCAGCAATGTTATTGTTTGTTTTTGTTCCAAATTGTCCAAATTGAGCCGAAATACTGTAATTTGTTTTCGAGTATTTCGAAGGTATACCTAAACCAACCGATACACCATATTCGTATAAATCGGTATTGTTTATATTATATTGAGTCTTCTCAATAAATCCACCAATTCTATAGTTTATTCTTTTGTAAATGCCTTTAGGAGCTCTTCTGTCTGGAGTATATTCGGCGCCTAATCCTAAATACCACGAGTCGTTAGACTTTATATTTGTTGCGGTATTAAAAGGAATCGCATTTTTAGTGCTTAATGTGAAATCTGCCGATAACAAAAGTTGTTGGTTAAAGTTAACCGAACCACCAAAACCTAATGTAAGAGGTATTTGATAATCAAACTTGTTGTTTTTCGAATAGTGGATAGTGTCAATAGGTGTTGAGCTGGTAATTGGTCTTTCAACTCTGCTAAAGTTGGTGTATTTTCCTGCTATATCGCTGTTGCTCGAAAATGTTGCACCAAGAGTGTAGCTTAATTTTTTGTCGCCACCTGTGTATTGAGCTCCAAACTCAAACGAGAAATCCGAAAGCGTATAGCTCGATGTGTTAATATAAGTATCGTATGAACTATCTTCAAAAATTACACTTTTCGATTTTTCGATATTTCCGAAATAATATTTTGCCGTAGCACCCAACGATAAGTTCTTTGTAATATTAAATCCACTACCAATAAACATTGTAGTTAAATTTCCATTTCCTCTATATTGGTAATGTATTTTTCCTGCGTTTGCGTTAAGATCGTCTTCGTTAATGCTGTATCCTACATTTGTAAAAGGAGTGGCTCCTACTGCCATTTTCCACCATTTTGTTACAGGGAATCCCAATGCTATGTGATCTAAATTACCTGTTGAATAATTTTGTTTCCCCTTATTAGTAGCGTAGTTTGAGAATGTTCCAGATAATCCTACATCAAAAATAAACGACATTGAATCTTGACTTGTTAACGAGGCTGGATTTAACATGTTTATTTTATTACTGCTTCTAAGCCCGATTCCTGTTCCTCCCATTGCTTTGTTCATATCGAACGCTGGCTTTGAGTTTAATCCAAGACCTAGCATAGAGTATGGCGACTGCGTGTTCTCTTGTGCTGTAGCAGTAATTGCCAACAGTGCGAAGGCTATTAAAAATATTGTTCTAGTTTTTAGCATTAGCGTTTAGTATTCTGTTTAATCCGATTAGTACTAAGTTTTGATTCACAAAGATGTTCTTTTTTATTTTGCTTTCAAAAAAAAGAGCGTCTCCTCCTGTAATAATTATTCTTAATTTTTCGTAAATATTACTATAATGATCGATATATCCAAGTATTTCAAATACTGTGCCGTTTTCTACACCCCTTGTTATTGCTGTATTTGTAGAGTTTCCTATGCTTATAGGTTCGTTTGTTTTTGTTAATAAAGGAAGCTTATCGGTAAATTTGTTTAGTGCTTTAAAGCGCATCTCTATTCCTGGTGCAATATTACCTCCTAAATACTCCGATTTAGCTGTAATTAAATCGTAAGTAATAGCTGAACCACAGTCTATTACTAGGCAGTTTTGGTTTGGGTAAAGTTCGTTAGCACCTACCACTGCGGCTATTCTATCTAGACCCAAGGTGTTATGTGTTTGATAGCAGTTTTTTACTGGTATTTCTGTTTGATGACTAAGGATTATAACATTTTTTAACGATTGTTTTGCTTTTAGTTTCTCAATTTCATCTGCTGGAATATTCTTTACCGACGATAAAATACAATTGTTAATAGGGTGTTTTGTAATTACTGAATTAACAACCCTGTTAATTTCTGCGTTATCTATAATAATGTCAACCAGATTACTGTTGTTAAAAACAGCGTATTTACTTCTTGTATTTCCTATGTCAATAATTAGGTTCATGCTTTGTTGTTAATATTTTCAACCTTTGTTAATGCCGTTTGTACGTTTTTTATGTTTTCCGAAACGAGCGCCAATTTATTGTTTTTTTCTCGCATTTTGAAATTAGCAGGATGTGTTTGTACATAATTAATTACTTCTGGAAATTTAGGCGAGTTGTAATATTCCGATTCGGGGTTCGAAATAAAGTGAAGAATCATTTTTTCGTTCTTTAAAATAATCTTCTCAAAACCCAATTCCACTGCTATCCAGCGCAAGCGGACAATGTCTATTAAATCTTTTGTCTGTTGTGGTGGATTACCAAAACGGTCGATTAAATTTTTCTCGAAAACAGTTAGGCTTTGCTCGTCGGTAATATTATCTAGTTCGCGATAAAGCATTAGTCGTTCTGCAGTGTTCGATATGTAACTATCTGGGAACAGTACCTCCATATCGGTATCTATCTGACAGTCGGTAATAAATTTTGTTTTGTGCAGGTCTTTGTTTTCGTGATCTTCAAAAACCTCTTTAAACTCGCCATCTTTTAGTTCCTGAATGGCTTCGTTCAGAATTTTATGATATGTCTCGAAACCTATGTCGGCAATAAATCCACTTTGTTCGCCGCCTAAAAGATTTCCTGCCCCGCGAATATCTAAATCTTGCATCGATATGTTTAAACCCGAACCCAAATCGCTATAACTCTCAATTGCTGTTAGTTTACGTCTGGCATCGTTTGTTAAGGTTGTAATTGGTGGGGCAAGCAAATAGCAATAGGCTTTTTTGTTCGATCGTCCTACACGTCCGCGAAGCTGATGTAGCTCGCTTAATCCAAACTGATGGGCGTTGTTTATTATTATGGTATTGGCATTAGGAATATCTAATCCCGATTCAATAATTGTTGTGGCAATAAGAACATCAAATTCGTGATTTATGAAATCAAGCATTATCTGCTCAAGTTGTTTCCCCTCCATCTGCCCATGCGCTACAACAGTTCTTATTCCTGGTAACAGTCGGTTAACATGTGCCTGAATCTCCTCTATATTCTGAACTCTATTATTAATAAAGAAAACCTGACCATTGCGTCCTACCTCTTTCGAGATAGTCTCTTTAATAATGTCGTCGTTAAAGGTGTGTAGTTCGGTAAGTATTGGGTGGCGGTTTGGTGGGGGAGTATTAATAATAGCCATATCGCGAGCACCCATAAGCGAAAACTGAAGGGTGCGTGGGATAGGAGTAGCCGTTAATGTTAACGTGTCGACATTGGTTTTTATCTTTTTTAATTTCTCTTTCATGGCAACACCAAAGCGTTGCTCCTCGTCAATTATTAATAACCCAAGGTCTTTAAATATTATATCCTTGCTGGCTAATTTGTGTGTACCTATTATAATGTCGAGCGATCCGTTTTTCAGGCTCTCCATAATCTCTTTCTGCTCTTTTGGCTTTTTCATTCGGCTTATATAATTCACCGAAACAGGAAAGTCTTTCAATCTTTTCGAAAACGAATGGTAATGTTGAAGAGCCAAAATTGTTGTTGGAACCAAAACGGCAACTTGTTTATTGTCGTTAACAGCTTTAAAGGCTGCACGCATTGCTACTTCTGTTTTACCAAAGCCTACATCGCCGCAAACAAGCATATCCATTGGCATTTCGCGCTCCATCGATCGCTTAACTGCTAATGTTGCTTTTTCCTGGTCGGGAGTATCTTCGTAAATAAACGAAGCCTCAAGTTCCTGCTGTAAATAATTATCTGGGGCAAAGGCAAAACCTCGCTGTTCGCGACGTTGTGCATATAGCGAGATAAGCTCTTTAGCTATATCATTTACTTTTTTCTTGGTGGTTTGTTTAAGCTTGTTCCATACACCCGAGCCTAGTTTGTTTAGCTTTGGTGGTGTGCCGTCTTTGCTTTTAAATTTCGATATGCGGTGTAAATTATGAATATTTACATCTAATATGTCGCTATCGCGATATAAAATCCGGATAACCTCTTGTGGTTTGCCGTTGGTTACCGATCGTACTAAACCGCCAAACTGTCCAACTCCATGATCGATATGTACAATATAATCGCCAGGTTGAAGTTTGTTTAGTTCTTTAATAGAGATAACATCTTTTTTCTCGAAGTTTCCCTGAATTTGTGCTTTGTGGTAACGTTCGAAAATCTGATGATCGGTAAAAACACCAATCTTTAAATTATGATCGATAAAACCTTCGTGAAGAATGGTTGAGTTATGATCAAATTTTACATCTTTTCGGATGTCGGCAAAAATGGCTGCCAGGCGTTCCATTTGCTTCGACGAGCTGGAAAGAACAATATTTGTATAATCTTTTGACTGATTCTCTTCAAACACATTAGCCAGAATCTCGAAATTCTTATTGAATTTAGGTTGTGGCGAAGTGTTTTGTTCAATAATTAGATCGGCATTTAGGTAGTTTTTATTACTAATCTCAACGGTGTTGTGGTTAATAATAGCTTTTTTTATTTCCTGCGATGTTGCTAAAATATTCTCCGAAACATTATCGTCGGTTTGTGCTGCCGATAATTTTTCGTAGCACGATTCGCTCTTTTGTAATATATGATCAAAATCGAAACCCCAAATAATCGACCCTTCGGGTAGCGATTCGAAAATATTTTCGGTAGCTGTTTTTTTATCTATCAGCTGTAGGTTTGGAACAATTTCAATTTGCTCTACTTTGTTTAACGAAAGCTGTGTCTCTACATCAAATTCGCGAATGCTCTCTATCTCGTCGCCAAAAAAATCAATCCTGTATGGTTGAGTATTCGAAAACGAGAACATGTCTATAAGTCCACCTCGAACGGCAAACTGTCCTGGCTCGTAAACAAAATCAACTTTTTCGAAATTATACTCCACTAAAACATCTTCAATAAATTCCATCGACAGCTCTTCGCCAACGTTCATTATAAGAGTATTTTCTTTCAGATTGTTTTTGCTGACAACCTTTCCTAAAATAGCCTCGGCATAAGTTACTATGCAGAGCGGATTTTTATGATCGTAGTTCGAAATAAGGTTAAGAACCTCGGTACGAAGAATGATATTCGATTTTTCGGTAGCTCCATATCTGGCGCTATGCTTGGCAAACGACGGAAAAAAACAAACCTTTCGTTTTATAAGCGAGTTTTCTAAATCGTTTAACAGATAAGCGGAATCTTCTTTCTCGGCCGTTATAAAAAGGTGTATTTGGTTCAATTCCTTAATATACGATGCCGGATAAATTGATTTAGCCGATCCCGAAAGTCCTTTTATTTGACTTCGGGTTGTTTCTTTTGTGTTTAGATGAGCAGCTAATTTTTTATGCTCTTCATCTTCTCGCATCAGCTTAAAAAGAGATTCCATCAGAAATTTATGTTTTGATAAAAACAAAAAAGTCCAAAATGATAACTCTCACTTTGGACTATTGTGTCGTATAATTTTATTAGTTCAAACTCTCAGCTTTATTTACCATATCTTCCGATCCTGTATAAAAAGGAATTCTTTGGTGAATTGATTCTGGTTCAACTTCCATAATTCTTGTGTTTCCATCTGTTGCTTTTCCGCCAGCTTGTTCGGCAATGTAAGCAATAGGATTACATTCGTACAACAAACGCAACTTACCATTTCTGTCTTTTGCTGTTTGTGGGTAGATGTAAATACCACCTTTTAATAAGTTGCGATGAAAATCGGCTACCAATGAACCAATGTATCGCGACGAATATGGACGGCTAGTAGGTTTGTCTATTTCCTGACAATATTTAATGTACTTCTTAACATTGTCTGGAAAGTGAGCGTAGTTTCCTTCGTTTATCGAATAAATTTTACCCGCCTTAGGAGTTTTAATATTAGGATGCGATAAACAGAATTCTCCAATAGTTGCATCAAGAGTAAAACCATTTACACCATGTCCTGTTGTGTAAACAAGCATTGTCGACGATCCGTAAATTACATATCCGGCAGCAACCTGTTCTGTTCCTTTTTGCAAGAAATCGTACAACTGAGCTCTTTCGCCACGCTTACTTTTGCGTCGGTAGATTGAGAAAATTGTTCCAATAGAAACATTTACATCAATATTCGACGATCCGTCAAGTGGGTCGATACAAACAACGTAATTACCATCGCGAGCCATCTCTTCGTCGAAAGTAATAATTTCGTCTTGCTCTTCGGTGGCAATACCACAACATTCGCCACTGGCTTTTAGGGCTTTTATAAATTCTTCATCTGCAAAAACATCGAGTTTTTTCTGATCTTCTCCCTGAACATTTGTGTTTCCGGCTTCTCCTAAAATATCAACTAATCCAGCTTTGTTAACTTTTTTATTAACAATTTTCGATGCTAGCCCAATGTAGTGTAATAGTCTAGTTAATTCTCCTTTAGCATAAGGAAAGTTAGCCTGTCGTGTACTTATAAATTCGTTTAAAGTAATTATGTTATAACTCGACATTATCTGTTAATTGATGGTTTGTATTTATTTAGTTGCACAAATGTATAATATTATGTTGGTTTTATAAACCTTCTTTTAATTTATTGGCTATTTATTGCTCTGTTACATGGCACAAAAGAGCTGTTATTGTAACTATTTTTTACATTAATAAACACTATTCATCGAGGCTATGTGAACAAATTATACCAATTACATTTTAAAATTGCTTGTGTATTATAATAGTATAAACTCTACCTGTATTAATTTACCGCCCGTAGAGACAAGGCATCGCCTTGTCTCAGCACATCCTTTTTTTATCACGATTTGGTTTAGACAATGCAGTGCGTTGTCTCAGCACATCTTTTTTTTCATCACGATTTGGTTTAGACAAGGCATCGCCTTGTCTCTACAGTATTGTGATACATCTTTTAAAGGATCTGATCAAAATATTATATACTATCTTAAAATGATAGTTTTTTATCTTAAAAAAGAAGTTATATTGATTATTATAATAGTCATACCAATTAAAGTAATAGCTATATATATTGAAATAATAGGTAGCAATTATAAAATAGCATGAAGCAGTCTATAAGTGGCAGGAAGCAACCAATAAATAATAGGTAGCAAATGTAAAATTATAGTGAATTATCTATAAAACTACGGTAGCAATTATAAAACAGCAGGTTTTTGTTTTATTAACATAGATAAACATAATAAAACAAATACTTTTTAGCGTAAAAAATATGTTTGTCGATAACAATTGAAATGTTTTTTCATATATTTAATTGTTGTAAAACCCAATAAATTAAAGCCGTAATGATTAAATACAATTTCGAGAGGATATTTCGAGCTAGAGGAATAGAACGTCCTTTTACTTTTCTTAAGAGAGCTGGTTTTGGCGATAATCTTGCCACAAGAATTAAAAACAATAAGGTTTCAAGGCTTAATAATAGTACAATTGAGCATCTTTGTATAGCCTTAAAATGTACTCCAAATGAGTTTTTCGAATGGATTCCAGATAGAGATTATCAGGTTGAAAAAGGTCATCCGCTAAATATTCTTAAGAAATCAGATAATGATGTAGACCTTACACGAACTATAAATTCTGTACCTATTGGAATGTTGCCCGAGATAGAGGCAATGATTAAAGAGAAAATAAATTCAACAACTAAGTATTAATATTTTAAACATCAGAGTAGTTTTTGTTTAAAACTATATATAATAATTCTAATGTTATTATCTTGCGCCCTAATTTTAATTAGTTTGTAGGTTATTTAACTGTTTGTAAATGAAGGTCTTTAAATTCGGAGGGGCGTCGGTAAAAAATGCCGATGCTATTAGAAATCTATCTAAAATTGTTGCCAACAATAACGATCAGAAAGTTATTGTTATTTCGGCATTGGATAAAACAACCAACCATTTGGAGAGTGTGTTTAACCATTATTTGGCTGGTAACAATTTAATGTGGAGTGAATTTCAGTCAATTAAAGATTTTCATTTTAAAATAATCGACGATCTTTTCGAAGGAAATTCAGACGAAGCTAAAACTTTGGTGTCGGTTATTTTTAACCAGCTCGAAGAAAAGCTTAAGGTAGCTTCTAGTGGTCATTACGAGTACGAGTACGATCAGATAATTTCTTTTGGCGAGCTATTTTCGACACGAATAGTTAGTTTGTTTTTGAATTATTTAAATGTTCAAAATGTTTGGGTTGATATAAGAACAGTTTTAAAAACCGACGACAATTACAAAAGCGCCGAGCTCGACGAAGAGCTTTCGAAGCTGCATGTTGGTGTTAAGTTTAACTTTAATGGGGTAAGCAATTACATTACCCAAGGATTTATTGCGTCAACATCGTTTGGAACAACAACAACTTTTGGTCGCGAAGGATCGGATTATACAGCATCAATTCTTGGATCGTTGCTTAACGCCGAGTCGGTAACAATCTGGAAAGACGTGCCTGGGGTTTTAAATGCCGACCCTAAATTATTTCAAAACACAATAGTACTTCCAAAAATACCTTATCGCGAAGCTGTTGAGTTGGCTTATTCGGGTGCTAAAGTTATTCATCCCAAAACTATTAAGCCGCTACATAATTCAAACATTCCTTTGTTTGTAAAGTCGTTTGTTGACCCAAGCTTGCCTGGTACAATAATTTCGCACGAAGATACTTTTATCGATAGCCCAGTTATTATTGTAAAAGAGAATCAGGTGCTATTATCTATTTTACCGAAAGATATTTCGTTTGTTATAGACGATAGATTGATTGAGATAATCTCCATTCTCGAAAAATATAAGATTAAGTCGAACATTATTCAGAGTTCGGCGGTTAATTTTACTGTTTGTGTCGATAGTTCGTATAGACTCGAAGAGCTTATTAACGAGTTTTCGTCGCACTATAAAGTATTATATAACGACAATCTTACATTGTTCACTATTCGTCATTACGACGAGCAGACAATATCTAGAGAATTGCAAGGAAAGACTATTTTATTAGAACAAAGAACTAGATCTACAGCTCGTTTTGTTTTGAAATAGTTATTGACTCTTATATTTTATTTATATTGTTTGCGTAAACAATAAGTGCTATTTGAAAAATATAAAATCAAAAATAATAATTATGAGAAAGATTAGAATTTTATTATTAGCTAGTTTTTTTGCTTTTTTTATTGGGCAAACAATTAAAGCTCAGGATGAGTTTGGTCAGTTAGGTGTTTTGGCTAAAGAGTCGCCAGAGTTAGCTAACGATATTTTTGGAGCTTATCTTAATCCTTATGGCGAAATGTTTGGTGTTGCGCTAAATAGCGGTTGGTATAATACTTCTAAAGCGCACTCTACTTTGGGTTTCGATTTTACTATTACAGCTAGTATTGTAGCTGCTCCACAATCTGCTACATCTTTTAATATCGATAATATTTTATCTAAGTATTCTGGATTTTCGGCTACTAATAGCCAATCGCCAACAATTATTGGAACTTTCGGCGATAGTGATGTTAACACATTAAGTTGGACTTCATCAGTGGCAGGAGCTCCAAAGATTTCAATTGATTTGCCCGATGGTGTTGACTTTAGATATATGCCAATGCCAATGTATAAAATAGGTGTTGGACTTGTAAAGAAAATTGAGATAATGGGACGATATGTTCCTACTGTTTCGGCTGGTGATTTTAATGTTGGCCTATGGGGTATAGGAGCAAAGTGGCAATTTTCTGAGTTCTTACCTTTTGTAAAACGAGTACCTTTTTTCAGTGCTTCGGTTTTAGCTGGCTATACACAGTTTAATACAAACTATGGGATAGAATTTGCTGATGCCGACGGTGTTTCTTTCGATGATCAGGAACTTTCGTTAAAGGCAAAAGCATTTACAGGAAGATTACTTGTTGGGGCTAATTTTCCTATTGTTAATTTTTATGCTGGTGTTGGTTACGGAAAAACAGTTACAAGTGCAGGTTTGTATGGCGAGTATTCAACAGGAATTAATTCTGAAGGAGGCATAGATAGAAGTTCAACAACTGTTGATCCTTTAAAAATGGATATAAAAGCCGACGGCGTTGATTTTAATGCAGGTTTAAGAATTAAGATGGCTATTGTAACCCTTCATTTCGATTATACAGTTGGTAAATATCAAATGTATTCTGCAGGTTTAGGTTTTTCGTTTAGATAGTATTACTATTTCATATAAAAAAAAGGAGCGATTTAATAGTCGCTCCTTTTTTCTATATCTATTCTTTGTGATTGTTAATAATCTTATCGGCTAAAACTTCGGCCAGTTTTATTTTCGATTCAACTGTCCATCCACCTATATGTGGCGATAATGTTACATTATTTAGCTTAGCAAGATTTCTAAAATCGGCTCTGTCCATAAGATTTACTTTTTCAAACGATGTCTCTTCGTATTCAATAACGTCTAATCCAGCGCCTAAAACTTTACCTAATTTAAGAGCTTCAACCAAGTCTTTTGTTTTCACAACAGGCCCACGAGCTGTATTTATTAAGAATATAGGTTTTGATAGTTTCGAAAAGAAATCGTTGTTAACCATAAATTTCGTTTCGTCGGTAAGCGGAACGTGAAGGCTAATAATGTCCGATTCAGCAAGAAGAGTCTCTAACGAAACTTCGGTAGCATACTTGTCCGAATAATCTTTCTTGTATTTGTCGTATGCAATAACATTTGCGCCAAATCCAGAAATCTTTCTAGCAAAACTGCCGCCCATATTACCATAGCCAATTATTCCAACGGTACGGCCTTTTATCTCCAATCCTCGGTTTTGCTCTCTATTCCATAGGCCTTTTGCTACCTGAGAGTTTGCCTCGGTAAGTTTGTTCATTAAAAGTAAAAGCATTCCCAGAGCATGTTCGCCCACAGCGTCGCGGTTTCCTTCGGGCGAATTGTAGCATTTTATATTTTTCGACTCAGCGTATTCAATATCTATGCTTTCCATTCCAGCCCCAACGCGGCCAATAAACTCTAAGTTTGTCGATTTATCTAATAAATCTTTGTCAAAAGTAAAACGGCTTCTTATTATAGCTCCGTTATAATTTCCTATTACTTCTTCTAATTCCAAAAGAGTTGAACCAGTGAAATCGTCACATACAAAATTGTGTCTTTCTAGTTTCTCTTTAAGTATAGGGTGTGTGTTATCTATAATAAGTACTCTTTTATTCATAATAATATTATCTATCAAATTCAATTCTTTCGCCTTTAATATCTTCGTTAAATACTCCTTCGTTATAAACTAAGTTTCCGTTTACAAAGGTGTGAGTAATTTTTGAGTTGAACAAAGTTCCTTCAAATGGCGACCATCCACACTTATATAATATGTTGTCTTTTTTTACAACCCATGGCGAATCTATATTTACCAAAACAAGATCGGCTTTGTATCCAACTTTTATGAACCCTCTTTCTTTTACATTAAAAAGAATTGCAGGATTATGACACATCTTCTGTACAACATCGGTTATTGCCATTTTTCCTAAATGAACAAATTCCAACATTGCATTCAGCGAATGTTGCACTAATGGCCCACCCGATGGCGATTTAAAATAGGTGTTGTCTTTTTCTTCTTCGGTATGAGGAGCGTGATCTGTTGCAACAACATCAATTTTGCCATCCATTAATGCATTAAAAAGTGCTTTTTTATCCGATTCTGCTTTTACTGCAGGGTTCCATTTAATGCGAGTGCCATATTTTTGGTAATCTCTATCGTCAAACCAAAGGTGATGAACACAAACTTCGGCAGTAATTTTTTTATCTTCTAATTTCTTGTCACTTTCAAAAAGTTCCATCTCTTTTTCAGTGCTCAAGTGCAATACATGAAGGCGAGCATTGTGCTTTTTTGCTAAATCCACAGCTTTTTTTGTTGAAAGATAGCAAGCCTCAGCGCTTCTGATTTCTGGATGACAACTCATAGGAACATCATCACCGTATTTTTCTTTATACTCTTTATTGTTTTTCTGAATTGTTGCCTCGTCTTCGCAATGTGTTGCAATTAATACAGGGCTGTTTGTAAATATATCAACAAGTGCATTTTCTTGGTCAACCAACATGTTTCCAGTCGACGAACCCATAAAAACCTTTAATCCACAAACTTTAGTCTTATCAATTTTTTTTATCTCTTCAATATTTTCATTTGTTCCTCCCATATAAAAGGAGTAGTTTGCTAGCGATTTCTCTTTTGCAATATCAAATTTCTTCTCAAGCTCAACTATCGATGTTGTTTGAGGATTTGTATTAGGCATTTCAAAATACGAAGTAACACCTCCAGCAACAGCCGCTTTCGATTCTGTGTAAATGTCAGCTTTGTATGTGTTGCCTGGCTCACGGAAATGAACCTGATCGTCGATAACTCCAGGAATCAGATAGTTGCATTCTGCATCAATTATTTTTGTATCATCTGATAATGAAATAGAGTCGTGATCGTTTTCAAATATTTTAGAAATAATATTGTTCTCTACTAAAACAGAGCCACTAATAATGTCGTTTTCGTTAACTATTAGTGCATTTTTTATTAGATATCTCATAAGTCTTTTTTTATAAATGTTTTAAAGATGATTATTGTTCATCTTTACATTTGTATTTTTTAAAGAAGCTGTCAATTTTCATTTTAATAACGCCCCAAACAGCTTCACTAAATATACCACCGCTCATCTTCGAAGCGCCTTCTTTTCTGTCTGTGAAAATAATAGGAACCTCAATAATTTTGAACCCAAGTTTCCATGCCGTGAATTTCATTTCTATCTGAAATGCGTATCCCTTCATTTTTATATTATCTAAATCTATGCATCTTAGTACTTTGCTCGAATAGCAAACAAAACCTGCCGTAGTGTCTTGTATCTTCATTCTTGTAACCATTCTTACATATTTCGAAGCGAAGTACGACATAAGAACCCTTCCCATAGGCCAGTTTACTACATTTACACCCGATATATAACGCGATCCAATAGCTACATCGGCATTTTGTTCAACACAGCCATTTATTAAGCGTGGTAAATCATTTGGATCATGCGAGAAGTCGGCATCCATCTCAACTATATAATCATAATTATGATTTAGAGCCCACTCGAAGCCTGCCAGATAAGCTGTTCCAAGTCCTAGCTTGCCCGCTCTTTCTAAAATATGAAGCTTTTCTTTGTGCTCATTTTGTAACCTCTTAACTATTGTAGCAGTGCCATCGGGAGAATTATCATCTACTATAAGTACATGGAATTCAGTGTTCAGGTTAAAAACAGCAGAAATTATTTTCTCAATATTCTCTTTTTCGTTGTAAGTAGGAATTATTACAAGGTTCTCCATAAAGTTTACTTTATATATACTATGCGAATATACTTTAATATTATATTTTTAACCACATCATCTTAAATTAATAAATGTTAATCATTATTACGACAGCAATTATGTTCGGTTTTTCTGTTCAATACTGTTGGTTTTGCAGTAGAGTCTAGTTTTTTTTTAATAAAAGACCATTTTTTTTCTATGCTATTTCGTCTGCTCTTCAATACAGTACAAAATACCTTCAAATTATTTCTCAAAATGGTTTGGAATGGTGGGTTTGAAGCTCTATATTTGCATTCGCTTTTAAGGAAGCACGTTGATTGAGTTATTGATTTGGTGGGCAAGAGGATGTCTTATTTATATAGTTTAGTGTTGTTAGTTTTAACAAAGATCTAGCTTAAAAATAGGCGAAAAAATAAATTAAAAATTTCCGAAAAATAATTTGGAAGTAATGAAATTTAAAATACCTTTGCACTCTCAAAATCGACAACAGGTCGGCGAAACGATTGAAATTTTGAAACAGAACGAAGCGTAAAATCTTTATATTTTTAAAGAAATATTTTGCGATAATAAAAATTATTGCTTAGCTTTGTCAGCCCGTAACGACGGGATTTTTGTTTTAATAACACGATAAAACGTTCTTTAAGGAAATGATATAAAAGATAGCACATTTAAGAGTGGGAAAAAGACTTATTTTGATGTAAAGATATTAAA